>CAYTVP010000152.1:0-10171 GCA_964441675.1 uncultured Solibacteraceae bacterium
CGCAAGGAGCGGCAGATTTACAGTCTGCTGCCATTAACCACTCGGCCACCTGTCCGGAGCAAAAACACGATGGACTGCTGCCATTCGGGAATGGCGCAGCCGTTGAAGTACCAAAATACCATGCTCTTGCCCGGGCGATGCTACCTTCAAGTCATGGGCCGGATCGTAGGGATCCTACTGTTGCTGCTGGCGGCTGCCGCCGGTGCCGGGTACTGGTTCGGCACCCGTAAGCCCGCGGAATTGAATCAGTCCTCCATCTTGAGCCAGGTGCAGCAGCTCAACGACCTGGCAACCGTAAAATTCACGATTCAAAAGGTAGTCGGCCTTCGAGAGATCAAACAGCCCCTCGGCGAAGAATCCATTTTGCTGATTCTGCAGGCGCATGTGGAAGCGGGAATTCATCTCAACCACCTCAGTGCGAGCAACATTACTTATCGTTCTGATGGAACGGTGGTGATCCGTCTGCCGGCGCCCGAGATTCTCAGCGTGCATGTCGATGAATCGCAAACCAAAGTGTGGGACCGGCAAAAGACCTGGTGGACGCCTTGGGAACCTTATAGTCTCGATCTCGAACAGCGCGCCCGCCAGGCCGGCATTGCTGCCGTCCGTGAATCAGCGATGAGCATGGGAATCCTCAATCAAGCCCAGGAGAACGCCAGTAGCTCAATACGCAGTCTTCTAAATCTTGCCGGCGTCCGCAAGGTAATCGTAGTTCCACACAGCGCCTCGTGAAGCGCTCCCTCGTTTGCGCGTAGAATATCGGCATGTCTCCGACACGCCGTAGCTTTCTCGGATCGACCGCCGCCATGGGGGCGGTTTCGATGGCAGCCGCACCTGCCGCCACAGGGGACAATCGTCCCGCCTTGAAGTTGGGGGTAGCCAGCTACTCGCTGCGCGAGTTCAGCCGGAACCTCGCGATTCGCATGATTCAGAAGATGGGCGTCGAATACGTCAACATCAAGGAATTTCATCTTCTATATCGCTCGTCACCGGAGGAGCGGGAGAGAGGACGGGCTCAGTTCCAAAAGGCCGGGCTAACCATCACAGGAGGAGGAACGATCAATCTTCTCAACGAAGATCCCGCCGACGTTAAGTACTACTTCGACTACGCCAAACAGTGCGGGATGCCTCTGATGGTGATCCATGCATCGCCGAAGACGCTGCCGATTATCGAGAAGCACGTCAAGCAATACGACATCAAAGTTGGCGTGCACAATCACGGCCCGGAAGATAAGAACTTCCCCAAACCAACAGACGCTTTTAAGATCATCAAGGACATGGACCCTCGCGTCGGCCTGTGTGTCGATATTGGCCACACAACGCGTACCGGAGCCGATCTGATGGAAGAAATGAAGGCGGTGGGGACGCGTGTTCTCGATCTCCACGTAAAGGATCTGCGCGATCCGCGCGACGGCAAAACCCAAGTGCCTGTGGGTGACGGCAACCTTCCGATCGTCGCGCTCTTCAAGCATCTGCAGAGCCTGAACTATCAAGGCGGTGTGATGCTGGAGTACGAAATCGAAGGGGATGACCCGATGATGGGCATGCAAAAATCGTTCTCTTACATGCGCGGCGTCTTAGCCGGGATGAAGGGGTAACGTTTCCGGCTCAGGAGTCCCGTGGACGCTACGCTTAAAGAAGTGTCCACGAGAACCCCAATCGAGAGTCGTGCCGCCCAAACGATACGAGAAATCTTCGCGTCCGGTCGACCAGTCACTTATGTGCGGTCTGCCGAAGAGCAGCGCGTTGAACGGGTTCTCGACGAGGTTGCAGCGCGAATAAACGGCTCGGGCCCCGTTGCTGTCTGGACATGGACTCAGACGGAGGGTCTGTATCGCAAGGGCCATCCACCCGAAAGCGGCACTCAATCCGCCCGCGCGGCGTTGGACTTTATCGCAACGCATGATGGAGCGGCAATCTTCCATCTGAAGGATTTCCACGAGCCATTGCGGGAATCCTCCGAAATCAGGCGGAGGCTGCGGGATGTTCACTATAGCTCCCTCGACCGGGACAAATACGTAGTCATTACATCGGCGGTCCGGGCAATTCCGGAAGAGCTGGAACGGAGCGTTGTATTTATCGACCTGCGTCCGCCGGACACGACGGAGATGGTAGAGTTCCTGCGCGATGAAATAAAGCAAGCAGGACATACGGAGCTGGATGACGCGCTGCTTCTTCAGTTTGCGTTGGTGCTCCAAGGTCTCATGCTTGAGGAGGCTCGATATGCTCTTCGGCGGGCGTTCGCGAGCGGGCCGCTCAGCTCCGACTCTGTGCCGGCTTTGTTAGAGGAAAAACGGCTGCTGGTCAATCGCAGCGGCGTGATCGAGTACATTGCCGACAATCGGAAGCTGGAGGAGTTGGGCGGGCTTGAGAATCTCAAGCAGTGGCTGATCGAGCGCCGAAAGCTTTTTCAACTGCGCGATGATTTATCGGCGGAGATCGTACCGAAAGGTCTGCTCCTGATGGGGATTCCAGGCTGCGGCAAAAGTCTCTGCGTTAAGGCGATCGCATCCAGCTTCCAGCTTCCTCTGTATCGTATCGACATGGTGGAGATCTTCTCAGGGCGCCACGGCAAGCCTGAGGGGGCATTTGTTCAAGCCTGCAGAATGATGGAAGACATGGCTCCGGCGATCCTATGGTTCGACGAGATCGAGATGGGCGTGACATCAACCGAATCGAGCGGAGAACAGGGGCGGATCTTCGCATTCTTTCTTACCTGGATGCAGGAAAAGACCCGAGGTCTCTTCGTGGCGGCTACTGCCAATCGAATCGATCTTCTTCCCGCGGAAATGATCCGCAAGGGCCGCTTCGATGAAGTCTTTTTTGTCGACCTGCCCCTGGAAGCCGAGCAGATCGAGATTTTCAAGATTCACTTGACTCGCCGAGGAATCGACATCTCCAACTTCGATTTTCAGCAGTTGACCAGGTTCACTATTGGTTGGACGGGTGCAGAGATTGAGCAATGCGTAATATCGGCTTTGACCAAAGCCCGGCTGGAAGACCGGGAGCTTACGGATCGTGATCTTCTTCGCATCGCGGCAAAGTTTGTGCCCCTGTCGCGCACCATGAAGGAACAAATCAGTCAGATTCGAAGCTGGGCGTTCGAACGCGCTGTTCGCGCCTCGCCCGGTAATGTTTCTTAACAACCGATTTTAGATTTCTGCTCGCATCATGGAGCTATTAAGGACGATGAGCACGGACTCAGCCGACCGCTCTCTCATTTCGAGACGCGTTGTTTCGGTGAACGTTGGGATGCCGCGGACGATATCAGCAGGCGGCCGGCCGGTAGTGACCAGTATTTTCAAGTCGCCCGTTGCCGGGAGAGTGGCAGTTCGCCAGCACAACATCGAAGGCGACCGGCAATCGGACCTGACTGTGCACGGTGGTCCCAATAAGGCTGTTTACCTGTACCCGGAAGAGCATTACAGCTACTGGCGCGAGCAACTGCCGGATATGGAGTTGTTGCCCGGCGTGTTTGGCGAGAATTTAACCACGCGCGGCGTGCTCGAAGAGGACTTCCAAATCGGAGACCGTATTCGCATCGGCACGACGCTACTGCAGATAACTCAGCCGCGGATGCCATGCTTCAAGCTAGGTATCCGGTTTGGTAGGGCGGATATGGTGAAGCGTTTCTGGCTGAGCGGCCGTAGCGGAATCTATTTCTCGATTGTCGAGGAGGGTGAGTTGGCTGCCGGCGACCCTATTGAATTGGCCAGCCGCGAAGAAATGGGAATCAGCGTCGCCGATGTAGTCGCTCTCTACCGGGGTACGAAAACTGATGCCGATCTAATGCGGAGGGCGTTGAGCGCGCCTTTGTCCGGCAGTTGGAAGGCCGACCTGTGGGAACGTCAGATCGCTGAAGGATAGCCTGATTGCTTTTCGCAGGCGGTCAATGACGTACCTCCGAAGGTGATGGAACCCGATGTGTCAGCTCCGCCGTCAAGAGGGCGACGCCTGAGGCAACCGTTAAAACCGCTGCGGCGCCGACAACAGTTGCTAATCCGATGGATTCTCGAAAAATTCCTGTGAACAGAATACCTAAGCCTCCAGCAATTCCGCCCGCGCCGTTCAGCACTCCTGTGGCGAATCCAAAGTTACTACCCAAAACAAGGTCGTATGCGCCGGCGAAGACATTTGCCTGGAAGAATCCCGCCACCAAGCCGAAAGCGGCAGTTGCCATTAAAGCGGCGGCTAAGTTGTCGCTTGCAAAAACCAGGTAGGCCAGCGGCGGGCTAAGAATCAGCCCGGCACAGGCTACAACAATGCGGCGAAACTTATCGCCGAGATACCCTCCGGCGATCACTCCCACAAGCGAGCTGCCCTGCAGAGAAAGCCCGGTAAGGACACCACTCTCGGTCATCGACAGCTGAAACTTTTGGTACACGTGGCTGGGTAGCCACGCGTAGATCATCCATAGAAGAGCGCAGAAGAAAAAGAAGGATACCAGTAGCAGGTTCATGCGAATGGAGCGGAAAATTTGAAGCGTCACCGACGAGGCGCTTCGCGCTAGGGGCTGAGCCCGATGCGGCATTCTGCGCAGAAAGAAATGAAGAAGAAATGCGTACGCCACTCCGATCAACGCCAACCATCCAAATCCCGCTCGCCATCCAGTATGGTCGGCCATCCAGCCGCCGAGAGACGTGCCGGCTGCACCGCCTACTAGTTGGGCACTCTGGTGGAATGCCAGGGCTCGAGAGCGCGTGGCGCCGCCATGAAGACTTACGATCAGTGCAACCGCGGCTGGGAAATACAAAGCTTCTGTTATTCCCATCGCCGCTCTCCAGGCGAGGAAGACGTTTATAGATGGGCTCAAGGCCGTGCCCAGCATCGCCAGGCTCCACAACACCAGGCTTGCTGTCACAAGTTTCCGGTATGGGAAGTGGTCCGCCAGCTTTCCGGCGGGAGGCATCATCAACGCGTAGCTCCAAATGAAAACTGTGCCCACCAGCCCTAGTTGAATAGCGGTGAATCCCAGATCCTGCTGAAGGGCAGGGAAGATCGCAAAGGCGGCCTGACGATCGACGTAGTTCAGGAAGAAGGCAATCCATAGGAGCAATACGGCAATCCATGCACGCGGCTTGTCTTCCCGAGAGACTTCTGTGCCGCAAGGTTGCGCATCGCTCATGGACATCGAGTGTTTCACATATCATGAAAGGCGATTCAGCTCATGCCCAAATTTCGTTATGAAGAGTTTTCCTGGCCAGAGATTCGCGAAGCAGTCGCGAACGACAGAGTGGTTGTCCTTCCCGTAGGAACGATCGAACAACACGGGCCGCACCTTCCCTTGCTCACCGATGTGCTGACCGCCTCGGAAATGTCACGTCTGGCGGTAGAGAGAATTCCAGACGAGGCCATTCTTATGCCCCCCGTCCACTATTCGTTCAACGAGCATCACATGGATTTTCCGGGAACGATTGCGGTGGCGGGCGAGACGATCGTACGATATGTGACGGACATCGGAGTAAGCCTCGCTCGTCACGGATTCCGGAAAGTTCTGATTGTGAATGGTCACGGCAGCAATGTTCCGTTTCTCGATATTGCCGCCCGGAACATTACGAACACTTCCGATGCTGTGGCGGCCATGGCGTCCTGGTGGAGCTTGATTCCAAAGGAAGTGGTTAGCGAGCTCCGCGAATCGGAATATCCCGGCGGAATGGCGCATGGGTGCGAACTGGAGACCTCTGTCCTTCTACACTTGCGGCCCGACCTGGTGCAGATGGATAAGGCGGAGAAGGATATCAGTTTCCAACGTACGGAATTTTTCTACTGGGATCTCCAGAACCCTTCGCCGGTATTCTTTCAGGAATGGTTCAGCCGCTACTCCCGCACAGGCACTGTCGGCGATCCGACGAAGGCGACGGCCGAAAAAGGGAAGCGGTTTGTCGACGCGGTTGTGGATCGGATGGTGGTTTTGATCAAGGAGTTCCGCGCTCGCGAGATCCAGCCTCGTACGGATCACCACTGATTCCGGCCATCGGTCAGTATTGCGTTTGGTTAAAACAGAAACTTCAATGCCAGTTGAATCTGCCGCGGCTGATTGGCTTGGCTATTGACCACTCCGAAGGTGGGATCGCCGAGAAACATACCGGCGACGCCGAACCGGACGTGGTTGGCAGCATTGAATAGCTCGGCGCGAAACTGCACATTGTATCTTCCGTCGGCGCCAAACCGGTTGTTCTTAAAAATACCGAGATCCAAATTGTTCGTGCCATGCCAGCGCGCGTCTGGCAGCGTTCGAGGCGCGTTGCCAAAGGTGAATGGCGCCGCCTGGCTAAAGACTCCAGTGTCGAACCATTGGTTGAGCCGGCTTGTGGCGTCGCCGTCCAGCTTGGCGCTTGTGCCGTTATTGTTCGGGCGGGAGTTGCTGCTGTAAGAACCGTATACATCGGTGACATCATTAAACGCACCGGTCAAATTGGTTCGCGTCCCGACAGCGATCGGTGTGCCGCTTTGTGCCGTATATAGGCCGGAAAGCTGCCACCCGGCGACCAGAAAGTTCAGAGCACCGGCATTCTGCAAATAACGGCTGCCCTTCCCGAAAGGAAGCTCCAGGGAGTAGCCGATCACCAGACGGTGAGGCACGTCGGCAACGGCCAGCGAACGGTCCAAGCGGCGGTTGTTGTTGTTTAGGAATCCCATGCTTGTCCCTTGAGCGCCGCCCTCCAGCCAGTCGCTCCGGCTTTCGGTGTTCCCAATCGATTTGCTGATGGTATATGCCAGGCTGACGACGGAGCTGCGAAATCGCTGGTTGAACTGTAGCTGGAACGAGTGATAGCTGGAATGCCCGAGAGGCATGCCTTCTACGTAGAGCGTCTGAAACTGAGGGAAAGGACGCAGCAGTTGGCCGCGTGCCACCGTGGGTTGAGATAACGGGCCAGCCTGTACGGTGCCGAAGAACGGATTCGTCACCTGTTCACGGAGCCGGTCTCCCATTGGGAGATACGAGTCAGCGAGTTGATTCATTTGGCTTGCCCATTGAGCCGGCAAACCAGTTCCCGAGCTGCCGGCATACAGAACTTCGAGCACAGCCCCGCGACCAAGCTCCTGTTGAATATCGAAGTTCCACTGCTGCATGTAGCCCGTGCGAAAATTTCGCTGGTTGGCCGCGGCGTTCTGCCCGACTAGCGTATTCAGTCCCGCCGCGCTGCCGGGCGGATTGAGAATACCGTTTGGGTAAGGGTCGTCCAAGGTATTGTAGGGCGTCAGTCCGCCATCCTGAGACGCAACCGCAAGAGTGTTGATTGCCCAAGCCGGCGCTCGATTGTCGCCCGTTACCTCGGTGATGGCGGCAGGAATCCAAAATAGCCCATACCCGCTGCGAATCACCGTGCGCGGGAAAAGCTGAAATGCCATACCCAATCGTGGACCGAATTGCTTCTTATAAAGGTCGTATGGCGAGCGTGTGTCGTTGTCGGCAAACCGGAATCCGCCGGTCAGCGGAATACCCACCTGCTCGCTGATGGGCAGCGGAACCGCAGGATCGAACCACATTTTGCGGTTGTAGCGTTCCGTGATCGGAAACTCGAGGCTGTAGTCCAACCCAAGATTCAGCGTCAGCCTGCGAGTTACTTTCCAATCGTCCTGAAAGTAAAACGCGAGGTAGCTCCGCTGGTTCGCCAGGCGTTCGCTCTTCGCGACCGAAGCGCTGGCCATATAACCCATCAGAAAGGATGCGAGAGGAACACCACTGTTGGCATCCAGGCGCAGTGGATTCAGAGCGTTCATCTGATTGTTGAACTGGAAAGCGGGAAGAAGGGCGTTTTGCTGGAACTGGTTCAACTGCTGAACCCGGTAGTCCACGCCGAACTTGATACTGTGGACGTTCTTGACCCAAGTCATGGAAGCGCGCTGCCCCCAACTGTTCAAGTCCACCAGAGACATTCCGGATGACGCTGTGCTTCCTACGGGCACCAATCCGGCGATATTAAAAGCGGGAAACGATTGGATCTGGACGTCGTCGGCCAGGGCTTTCGGAAAGCCAAGGGTGGTGATATCGAAACCGAGAGCATAGGGAACACTCGGATTGTCGTAGCGGGCAAATCCGGTTCGAAATTCTCCCACCAGGCCGGGGCTGAACACAGCCGTCGCCGCAACGGTGGTGTGGGTGCGCGTGTAGTTAGCTTGCCGCGTCAGGTTCACGGAATAGCCCAGAGGATCGCGGTTGAACTGGTCGGCCCAGATTCTCGAGAAGGTGCCGAAGAGCCTCCATCGGCTGTTCAAATTGTGGTCGAACTTGCTGACCACCTGGTGCTCGTCCGTTCCTCCCCCACCCACGGTCGAGTAGTTGTTGAGATTGGTGATGTTGGTTCCCGTGGCGTTTGCCTGGGGCCAAATGGGTGCCACATTTGAAGCGACACGGCTGAATCGCGATTGTGGGATTACGTTGCCCGCAAAAGCGTCGCGAATATAACTTCCGTCCGGCAGCTGCCGGGTGGTGAGTGGATCGGCAACAAGCACTGTGTTGCCGGCGGAATTACGTGTCTGGGAAAAGTCGCCGTTCCGCTCGCGCTCGGTCGGAACGGTGGTGATCGATGGCGTGGCATTTCGAATCCGATACTCTTCCCAGTTCACAAAGAAGAATGTTTTCTCTTTGCGAATCGGCCCGCCCAGCGATGCTCCGAACTGGTTCTGCACGAGGCTGGGCCGCGCATTTCCGGCACGATTCTGAAAGAAGTTATTGGCATTCAGCACTTTGTTGCGGAGAAACTCGTAAGCGGAGCCGTGGAATTGATTCGTTCCGCTCTTAATGCTCATGCTCACCACTGCTCCTGATGTTCGACCAAACTCCGCCGAGAACGTATTGGTTTGGACGCGGAATTCCTGTGTCGCGTCCACTGGGGGAACGAAAGAAGGGGCGTTCATCTGAGCTAGATCGAGCGCCAGTCCCTCAACCTGAACCGTATTGGCATTCGCGAGCCCGCCGTTCGACGAAAAGTTATTCAGCGACCCGTTCTTGCCTCCGAATCCGCCCTGGATCCGAATTCCCGGCGAAAGCCCGACGAGGTCGAGCGGATTCCGTCCGCTCAAAGGAATCTGAGTAATCTTCTCGTTTTCGACGACGGTTCCGATGGTACTTGTCGCAGCGTCTAAGACAACGGCCGTGGCCTCGACGTTGATCGTTTCACGCGTCTCGCCAACTTCCAGATGGAAATCGATACGCGCCACCTGTTCGACGGCGAGGGTGAGGTCGTCCCGTCGGGCTTGCTTGAAGCCCCTGGCGGTTGCGGTCACCTGATATTGTCCAGGAAACAACGTCGTGATCAGGTAGTTGCCGGCGTCATTAGTAATCGACGGCCGGGAAACGCCTGTTGCCACGTTCGTTGCGACAACCTCTACGCCGGGTACTGCAGCCCCGGTCGCATCCGTCACGGTCCCGGTCACCTGAGCATTCTGAGCCCAACCGGTAGTGGCCGCGAAAAGAGTCAGACCTGCAAGGAATAGATCGCGGCCAAGGGCCGCAGTTCGACGGAGTCGCATATCGGAGACCTCCCTTTGTGCGACTGAGTATATGAGTACTGGAGCGTTACGTCAACGGATGCTTTTCGGGCGTTTCGAGAGAATCAGCGTTCCCAGCAAAATGGTGAGCGCTGCTCCGCTAACCAGGCCGGATTTCCAGAGAATATCCGGCTCAAATCGCATTTCAATCTGATGTTCGCCGGGGCTAAGGAATAGGCCGCGAAATGCCGCGTTCGTTGGGATTATCGCTTGCTCGTGATTGTCGACGACGGCACGCCACCCCGGATAGGCTGCCTCCGAAGAGACCAGGAAGGCGGGTCCTTCGGACTTCGTTCTCAAGCGAACTCGCCGGGGGCTATATTCGAGGACTTCCACCGGTGCTAACTCCGATCGCCGTTCTTTGAGAAGCCCTGCCACGCGTTCGTTTCCCTCAATAATTGCCGCAGCGGCGGGATCGAAATTAGGGCTGTGCAGTTCTTTGACAGCCGCGGCAGCATCGGCCACGGAATGAACTTTATCGACGAGAAAAAATCGTGGCAGGACGTCCTCGTTTTCAAAAACTTTTGTGCCGGGTAAGTTGGCCGCCACACGGAACCTTGCTTTCTCCAGGAGTGCAGCGCCATCAGGGTTATTTGTGATGAGATAGCGGACGTTCAGAAGATCCAGTACCGGCGAGGAAGGATTCGAAACCTCGATCCATCGTTCCCAAGGCTTA
>CAYTVP010000153.1:0-10090 GCA_964441675.1 uncultured Solibacteraceae bacterium
CCCGGCTGATGCTCCATCGTCATTTCCTCCATTTCGGTTCGGGAAGTCCCCCGGTCTCCCGCAGAATATTGTCGCGGCGCGTCCGGAGATCCGCAACGGTCTTTCGCATCTCCGGATCCGAGATGCGCTGAAACACAGGACCGGATTCCGTCGTCGTGCGATACGCTGCCAGAAGATTGTTGAGCTGCTGAGGATCTTTCCGGACGTCGTATAGCTCGTCGATATCCCAGACGCCGTGATACTCCATCCAGGAATACTGATCGGTCCGCAAGCCCAGAACGGTGGGTGTTTGCGGAAAGGCCCTTTCCCAGAAGTATTCGTAGAGAAATTCCTTCCGCCAGCGCTCGGGTGTCTGCTCGGATTGCATGAGCGGCAATAGGGAGCGCCCTTGCACTGTCTTTGGAATTTGCGCTCCGGCCGCCTCGAGCATCGTCGGACAGATATCCATCCCAAGCGCCATTCCGCCGGCCTTCCGGCCGCTGGTACCGAATAGATCCGGGCAATGAGCAATCATCGGAACGCGCATGGATGCCTCGTACATGGTCCGCTTGTCGATCAGCCCAAACTCCCCGAACTGAAATCCGTTGTCGCCCATATAGATAAACAGAGTGTCGTTCAGCAGGCCGCTGGAATCCAGCTCGTTGTAGATCGTCCCGACAGATTCATCCAATGCGGCAATGCACCGCATGTAGTCGCGGTAGAACTGATCGAAGTTCACCTGCTTGTTGTACATGCCGTCCACACCGTGCCACGAGTTTCTTTGCCGCCGCACCCAATCCGGCTTGCCGCGATACGTCGCATCGGTATCGGCCATCGTCTTGGGGTAAGGAATCGCCTCTGTCCGATAGAGATCCTTATGCCGCTCCGCCGGCACAAATTCAGCATGAACCGCCTTATGCCCCAGGTAGAGCATGAATGGCCGGCTGCGATTGGCGCGGATAAATTTTACCGATTCCTCAGTCAGGATGTCTGTGACATAGCCCTTCTGTTCGCGCCGTGTGCCGTTGAAATTGATTACCGGGTTTTCGTAGCGGCCCTGACCTTTGAAGCTGACCCAGTTATCGAATCCGGGCTGTGCCTCGTCGGTTTCACCGCCCATGTGCCACTTGCCGATCAGCGCCGTTCGGTAGCCGTGCTTCTGCAACACCTGCGGAAATGTCGGCAGATCACGAGGCAGCAGTGTCTGGTTGTCGAGCACTCCGTGGGAGTGTCCATATTGACCCGTCAGCGTAGACGCACGGCTCGGCGAGCAGAGCGCTGTAGTGACAAAGGCGTTCTGAAAATGCAGCCCGCGCTGCGCCATGCGGTCGAGATTCGGCGTCTTCAACCAGGGATGCCCCATGAACCCCATTGCGTCGTAGCGATGGTCGTCGGACAGGATGAACACCAGATTGCGCTTTTTCCCCGCGCCTTGAAGAAAGGCCGGAGCGGCCGCGGCGGGGAGAAACTCGCGTCTCGTCATAGTGGCCATAGTATCTACAGGGGCTAGGATATGGAAATGCCACGACTACTCCTGTTAGTTGCCGCTGCTCTCCCCGTCGTAGCGCAGGACTGGTCAACCGCCGATCAAGCGAAGATCGAAGCGGAAACGATCGAACACTTTGTCAATCTTCTGAAGCTCGACACATCCAATCCTCCCGGAAACGAAACCATCGCCGCGGAATACCTGAAAAAGGTTCTGGATGCTGCCGGCATCGAGACGAAGATGCTGGTTGCCGAGCCCGATCGCGCGAACTTGATGGCCCGCATACGGGGCAACGGAGCCAAGAAGCCGATCCTGATCCTGGGCCATACCGACGTGGTCGGAGTTCAGCGAGAAAAATGGACGGTCGAGCCGTTTGCCGGCGTTCGAAAAGATGGTTACATCTGGGGCCGGGGCGCACTGGATGACAAGGACAACGTCACCGCGGCATTGATGTCGATGCTGATTTTGAAGCGCAACAACATAAAGCTCGATCGTGATGTGATCTTTGTGGCGGAATCGGGCGAGGAAGGATTTTCGTATTCCGGTTTCAAGCATGTTGTCGAGAAACACTGGAACGAGATCAATCCCGAGTTTGTCCTGGCGGAAGGCGGCGGAGGGATTCTCCGTGAGGGCAAGCCCTTTTCCGTCACGATCGCCGCCTCGGAGAAAGTTGTCCGTGGTGTGAAGCTGGTGGCGAAAGGCACTGCCGGCCACGGCAGCGTTCCGCGGCCGGACAACTCAATTGCGCACCTGGCCACAGCGGTCGGCAAGGTGGCCGCCTGGAATCCGCCGCTGCGCTTCAATGACGTCACCCGCGCCTACTTCGAGAGATTAGCTACTGTAAGCGAGCCGGAAACCCGTGCGCGGTACAACGCCCTATTCGACGAATCCAAGCGTGCTGCGGCAGAGGCGTATCTTGCGCAGAAGGAAATGCGGCACAATTCGATGCTGCGGACTTCCATTTCCCCGACGATCATCAAAGGTGGGTTCCGCTTCAACGTCATCCCTTCGGACGCCGAGGCCGAACTCGACATCCGTGCCTTGCCAGACGAAGACATGCCGGCGTTCTATGACAAGCTTCGTGCCGTGATCGGCGATTCTCAGATCGAGGTACGCCCGCGCCCCGATCAGCGCCCGGCTGCCGCGCCTTCGAAGCTCGATACCGATATGTTTCGCGCGCTTGAGAAAGTGGCGAAGGTTCGCTATCCCGGCGCCGTCGTTCTGCCTACGATGCTGACCGGTGCAACAGATATGACGGAATCGCGTTTCCGCGGCGTGGATTCATACGGAATTGGTCCGCTGATGGAGCAGAAGGACGCGGAATCAGGCGGCGGCGCACATGGGGACGATGAGCGTGTGTCGGAGCAGGCGCTTCATCAATTTGTTCGTTACCTGTACGAGGTGGTGATCGAAGTCGCTGCGGCGAGAAACTGACCGCCACCGAATCTATTTCTGAACATGTTCAAAAAATGCTGGACAAGTTCCCGATCTGCCGGTATCCTGCATTTGAACGCGTTCAACTATGGTGCCTGCACGAAGTATTTCGAGATCTGACGAAACAGCTCTTCGCATCCTGGAAGCCGCGCTGAAGCTATTCCGTGAGCAGGGTTTCGACAGCGCAACGATGCGCGATATTGCCCAAGAAGCCGGTGTAGCCACCGGCGCGGCTTACTACTACTATTCGTCGAAAGACGCCATTGTTCTTGACTTCTATCACCGCTCCGCAATGGAGATGCAGCCAAGGATTGAGGCCTCTCTCGAAGGCATGGACGGACTGGAGTCCCGGCTACGCGGGTTGATTCAGGTGAAGCTGGCGCACTTTGCGCCGAATCGTGGCGTGCTTCGCGCGCTCTTGCGCAATGGCGCCGATCCGCGCCATCCACTCTCACCATTCGGTGCGGAAACAAAGGAAATCCGCGATCTCGACATCGGCTGGTTCCGCCGCATTCTCGAAGACTGCGGCACCAGGATCCCGCGAGATCTCGAACCCCATTTACCGGGCGTTCTCTGGTTTTTCCAAATGGGTGTCATCTTCTTTTGGATCACTGATGAGTCGCCGAATCAATTGCGAACGGAGCGGCTACTGGCTCTTGCATCGAAGTCCGTCGCCTCGTTGATCCGGTTCTCCTCATTGCCGATGATGCGGCCGCTACGCAAAACAATCGTAGAACTCACTGAGATCGTGAAAGGCAATCCGTCATGACACAGCGCAAGCGTTCCATTGTCGGATTGCTCTGGACGATCCTCCTGTTTGGTGGAGGCATCGCGCTACTTCATCACGGGGTTTATGGCTGGACGATCTTCCTTCTTTGTCCGGCGGCGTTAGGGATTATCGCTTCCTGGGTTCTGCGTCCGGAGACTGCTTCGAAGGCGTTTTCGTTGGGCGCACTTGCGGTTCTGGTTGGATCACTGCTTCTGATGGTCTTCGCGGTAGAAGGCGTTGTGTGCGTCATCATGGCGCTTCCCATCACGGCGTCCCTCGGTGCATTCGGCAGCTGGTTAGTCTTCCGTGCAGGTTCTCCGCCTGATCCTCGAAGCATCACGATGCTCCTGCTTCTGCCACCTGTCGCTTTGGTTTGGGATGTGAAGGCACCCCCGCCGGTGTTCGAAGTAAAGACCAGTGTCGTCATCCAAGCAGAGCCGGAGAAGGTGTGGAATCACGTTGTCGCATTCTCGGAGATTCCGGAGCCACAGGAATGGTTCTTTCGAACTGGCTTGGCGTACCCGAAGCGGGCATACTTCGAGGGCAGCGGTAAAGATGCGATCCGCTACTGCGAGTTCTCAACGGGTTCGTTTGTCGAGCCAATCGAGATTTGGGAAGAGCCGCGCCTGTTGCGCTTCAGCGTCACCGAGAGTCCCGCGCCGATGCGGGAGTGGAGCCCATATGGAGACCTCGATGCCAAGCACCTCCATGGCTATATGGTTTCGAAGCGCGGCCAATTCCGCCTCACGCCGCTTGCCGGAGAAGGCACGCTGCTTGAAGGAACAACATGGTATCAGCACGGCCTCTGGCCGGCGGAATACTGGCGATGGTGGTCGGACGCGATCATTCACCGGATACATCTGCGCGTGCTGCACCACATCCGGCAATTATCCGAGCAGGAGACTACTTAGTTCAAAAAGCTAGCGCTTCTTTCCGGCGCTGCCGCCGCCAACCACGCTCGCGATCGCTTGCTCTGCCAGCGGAGCCATTATGCGGTAGCCCGCCGCGTTGGGATGCAAGCCATCATCCGCCAGATCCTTCCGCAGGAAGCCGGCTGAATCCACCGTTGAAGAATAGTAGTCCAGGTACCGATAGCCGCGATTCGAGGCGAAAATCCGAATCCAGTTGTTTAGATTTCGAATGGTTTCCGGCGGACGGGACTTGCTCATCAGAAAGCGCGGATTGATGTTCTGGTTGTAGTCATGAACCGACAGGACGGAGGCGAGAATCACTTTGATTTTTGCGGTGTCGGCCAGATCGCAGATCATCGAAATATTGTTCTGGATCGTCTCGAGCGAGGTTCCCCGCGCAATATCATTCGTTCCTCCCAGCAACACCATGGCTTCGGGCTTCAGATTCAGCACATCCGGACGCATCCGCGCCAGCATCTGCGATGTCACCTGGCCGCCGATGCCGCGATTCACGTAGTCCTTGTCTGGAAAATACTCGTTGAGCGGCCACCCATCCGTGATCGAATCACCAAGGAAAACCACGCGTAGAGTCCCTCTAGGCGGAGCCGAAAGCTTGCGATTTGCTTCCGCGTATCGTCCCACCTGATCGCGGTCAGCCGGCCGTAGCGCCATCTCCTGCCGGGTCAATAGAGCCTTAAAGTGCGCCTCGAAACGAGAAACGGATTCGCTCAGCTCGGAAAGTTGTTTTTGCCCTTCAGATGGAAATGGATAAGGCCGTGGTAACGATTCGGCAATCGTCAAAACCTTGCGCGACCGGTCGAGAAACTCGTATGTGGCGGGAAGGTTCAGCGGCGCGCCTTCGAGCCTGGCCCTGGATGCCTTCATCTGATCCACGAACGGCTGGGACGCGCGGGCAAGATCGGGAATGACGAATGCCACCGATTCTGTCAGTTGCACGATCCGCTGCGTTGCCTCGCCGAGCTGTTTCGTGTTCAGCAGCGGCGTTTGCTGCGTTTGGGCCACCGACGCCGCCGCTGCGATGACAATGGCGAACATTCTCACGGACTGCTTCATTGGCGCTCCTCCTTGGTCAACTGCAGCGTAATCGTGCCGATCAGTATTTGAAGCCGCACCTTAATCTGTACCGGCAGGCGCCGCTCGTCATCGGTCAACCACACAAAGACTCTTCCCTTACGTCTATAAATCACGTCATTCATCAGGAAAACTTCGTGCCGGGTAGTCTGAAACGCACCAAGGGGAGTCGTAATATTCTCTTTTTCCTGCGCTTCGATGCGGACTTCGGCGAACTTCCGCCCATCGCTTATCGGTACGGTGGTGCTTTGTCCCGGTGCCAGCTTGAACTCGCGCATCTTCATCAGGCCCCCGATTACTTCGTGCGTGCAGGCGACCGGGAGTTCCACCTCTCTCTCGCTGATGATGATATTTTTCACAAGATCGCGCTCGACAAAGAAGGCCTTCTGGTGTTGTTGATCAAAGGTAGAAATCGTTTCGCGCTGCCGGTTGCCTTCCTCGGCCTGCATGCGCGACACTGCCGCGCAACGTCCGCTTTTCATACGCACGTTGTAGCTGTTGTTCACCCGGTAGAGCCTTGCGACAAGCCCTTTCGACTCCAGGTGCAGATTTGCTTCGCCGGCCCCTTCCTTACCGTCCGGCTTCCAGCGCAGCTCGACGTCCCCGGCATGCGCCAGCCGCCATTCCACGCGGTACGTCAGTTCGTGAGGTTCCTGCGCGGTCGCGGCCAGGCCGATCAGCGCAAATAGCAGCAGTTGGCGCAACTCAACAGTGTACTTGACGGGAGCTTAGCTACCCGTCTTCAACCGCCGGATCCAGATGTTGCGATAGCGAACGGGCGTGTCGTGGTTCTGCAGTACGAGAGGCGCCTCGGGGTCATGTGCCTCGTAGGGGCGGATTGCCTTGTGAGCCATCTGCCCGATAAATTTCTGATGGTTCTGCACCAGCACGCCATTGTGGAACACGGTCACGTAGGCTGGGCGTTCCACTTTCCCGCCCTGAAACCGCGGCGCCTCAAAGGCGATGTCATAGGTCTGCCACTCGCCCGGTTTGCGCGATGCGTTTACCAGCGGCGGAAACTGTCCGTAGACGGAGGCGGCCCCTCCGTCCGCATAAGTCGGATTGTTGTACGAATCGAGAACCTGAATCTCATACCGGCCCATCAATATGATGCCGCTATTGCCGCGCCACTGGCTGTCGCCGTCGATCACAGTCGGCGACGCCCACTCCACATGCAGCTGGATATCGCCAAATTTTTCTTTTGTTTCGAGCGATGGCGAACCGTGGGTAATCTCCATATAGCCGTTCTCTATCTTCCAGGCCGGTTGTTTCCACTGCGCAAGATCTTTCCCGTCGAATAAAACAATGGCGTCAGAGGGCGGTGCTCCTGGCGTTGCGCCCGGTGTCACGACTTCGGGCTTTGGCCGCTTGATGTCATGAACGCGCCATTTGCCATCCGGCAGCATCGGACCATCGTCGTAACCTGTTGGCGACGTCCTGTATTTCTTCGCCGGCGCTGTTTGCGACCACACCCCCAATACGCCCGCGGCTGCAATCAACGATAGAAGAACCGCAATCTTCATCCTTCTTTCTCCTCACATCCGGGAAACTCGGCAATGGCCGTGTTGCCCCTATATTCGAAAAACTGGCGGCCTGACTCCGACATTGCGAACGCTTCCACCGTAAGCAGTTTAAATGGCCGGAAGAACTTCTGTCCCGGTGACGAACCTCGGGCGGCCAGCGAGTCCATCAACTTCGACCGTTGATCGGCATCACAGGCGCTGAGCGTCCTGCCAAAGCGGGACCGGCATTCTTTGTCGATAGCGCGCAACCCGTCCTTCCACGTCTCGCGAATTCCGGCATCGGCATAATGGAGAACGGTGTCGATGTAGTAGCGAACGCCTGCTTCCCGCGCTCCCGGCGAGCCGTCCGAGGGGATCAGCAGTGCCGTTAGTTCATCCAGCATCGCGTACTCTTCCGCCGAGAAAAACCGCGGTGTATAGGCCGCTATATTTACTTGGTTGGCCGCGACCGAGGTAGCCGCGCCGCCGAGGATGGCAAACAGTTCCCGCCGCTCCATCATCCTGCTTCTCCGCGGCGGAGGCTATCCGCCAATCGTTCGGCCATGCGCCAGTTCAATGCCGTATTCGTCAGCGTGGGATTTTTTTCCGGATACGCCGGGAATACCGATGCATCGCTCAGATAAAGATTCGGGACGTCATGCAGCCGATGATCGGTGTTTGCGACCGACGTCTTCGGATCGCGTCCCATACGACAGGTGCCGACCCAATGATTGCTGTCGATGACCAACGTTTCGCGGGTAACGAATCCCGGCGTGGAATAGACGGTGCCGCCGGCAGCGCGAATAATCTCCTGACACGTCTCCACCATGTCCTTTGCCATGGCAATATCGCTGTCGTCATAGCGCAAATGAATGCGCGGCAGCGGCAGGCCCCACCGGTCGCGACGCGATTCGTCGAGATCCACAAATTTATTCGAGGAAGTAAGCAGCGTTCCCTGCATGTTCATCGACGCGTGAATGGTATTCAGTTCCTTCAGCGCTTTCTTGAAACTGCTGCCCCAGCCCGGGGCATCCTTGATAAACAGTTTCGAAGGGTGGACTCCTGCGCCGCACTGCACCTGATAAGTGCCTTCGAACTTTGGCGAAGGCTTGTCCCAGTACATGCCTGTCAATAGGCTGTGATAGTAGTCGGTGCCATCATCATTCGAGATATCCCGATTGCGGAGCTCCGGAAACAATCCGGCCACCGTTACTCCGAAGTGGCTGGTAAGGTTCCGGCCTACGAGGCCGCTTGAGTTGCCAATCTTGTTGATCAAGAGATGACGAGCCGTTTCGACTGCGCTGCAGGCCAGCAGCAGGACGTGGCATTTCAGCTCGTGCTCGGCGCCGTCCTTGTCGCGATACTCGATGCCCGTCACGCGATGGCCGTCGGAATCCATCCGGATACGCGTCATCATCGACTGGTCGTATAGCGTCAGGTTGCCGGTCTTCTGCGCGCGCGGAATAGCCGTATTGGCGGTAGTGTATTTTGAGTCGACGTCACACCCGCGCATGCAGTGGCCGCAATAGTGGCATTTCACGCGGCCGCCCGGCGTCTGCTCGGTCGGCATTGCCTTGCGCTGCCCGACGAACTCCATCTTGCGGCCCTTCGCCTTCAGGCGCTCGACGCCGCGCTTCAGGGCCAATTCCGGACAGCGCATCTTTACCGGCTTCTGGAACTCGCCGTCCGGCATATTCGACAGGCCGTCCTTTGCGCCATAGACCTGCATCAGGCGCTCGGCTTTTGAATAATACGGCGCCATCTCGTCGTAAGAGATCGGCCATTGCCGGTAATCCATCGGGCCGAACCGCAGGCTATGCCCCGCCCAGCAGATGGACCGCCCGCCAACGGCACGCAACTGTCCGTGCGCCGGGCGATCTCCGACGCCGACGAAATGGTCCCGTTCGGAATAATCCTGCCAGACGCCCGAGACCGGGCCACGCTTGCCCTGGCTGAGGCGCAGGTCAAGCTGATCGTAGACCGGATGGTGCGCGTTGAAGTCAATGCCCGGGCGTAAAGGCCGTCCCGCCTCCACCAGCGCTACCTTGATGCCGGCGCTTGCGAGAACGTAGGCGGCGATCCCTCCACCCGGGCCGGAGCCCACGATAACGACGTCGTAGTTACGCTCAGCCATCGATCGCCAGTATATCGCCCATGGGTTAAAGTGTTGGATAGATGGCACGATCCGTTCATTGTGTCCTGCGCCGCGTCGCTACGTTCGCCGTTGGCGCCTCCGGGATGCTGTTTGCCCAGAGTAATGTGGCCCCCGGCAGCGCAAAAGTCGATTTTGCAAAGGATGTCCAGCCAATTCTCCAGCGGTCGTGCGTAAGCTGCCACGGCCCCAAGATGCAGATGGGTACGCTGCGGTTGGATTCCAAGAATGCCTCGGCGAAGACGATTCACGCCGGCGCCGCCGATCAGAGTACTTTGTATCAACGCGTTGCCGGGATCGGCGACCAGGCTCGCATGCCCATGGGAGCGAAGCCGCTGCCTGCTGAGGAAATTGCAACGCTCAAGCGGTGGATCGAACAAGGCGCCGAATGGCCGGATACGCTCTCTGTCGACGCCGCGATCAAGAAGCACTGGGCCTTTGTTCCCCCTGTACGGCCTGCGGTTCCGGCCACTGCGGATCGGTCGTGGGCCAAGAACCCGATTGATCATTTCATTCTGGCGCGGCTGGAAAAAGAGGGACTGAAGCCGTCCCCCGAGGCGGATCGAATCACGTTGATGCGCCGGGCGCATCTCGACCTTGTTGGGCTGCCGCCCACCATTCAGGAAGTCGATGCGTTTCTTCGAGACAAGCGGCCTGATGCGTATGAACGGCTGGTAGACAAGCTGCTCGCGTCTCCCCACTATGGCGAACGATGGGGCCGCCACTGGCTGGATGCTGCCCGCTATGCCGATTCCGACGGCTTTG
>CAYTVP010000154.1:0-10070 GCA_964441675.1 uncultured Solibacteraceae bacterium
GACCCGATACGCATTCATCACCGGCGCAAACATCAAACGGCTGATTTGTTCTCCCGCCCGATAGTCCTCTTCCGTTCCCTGCATCAAAGCGCAGACGATGTGCTGCTTTGCCTTGATCGCGCCGAAGAAGTCCATCTGTGCTTCCGGGTCCGTTTCGTCGTGCACCACCGGCGGGTGGCAGGGATGCGTGATGAAGTAGCAGATATCGCTGCGCGCGGGAAGCTCGCCGCCGTGTGGCGCGGCAGGGTCAAGACAGATCACCATCGCCCCGGATTGCAGTCCCGGGACGATTGCCGGAGCAACCTTCCCAATCAGAGCATCCGGCAGGGCGAGGATCGCAACATCGGCTTCTGCCACTGCCTGATCATGCGGCGTTGTTTTGACGCCTCGCTCCCTCAACCGTTCAATCCCGGTGGGACTGACTTCGACGTAAAGAACGTTGTACGGGGAATCTTTCAGGTTGTCGGTAATCCGGCAACCCATCTTGCCTCCCGCGCCAAAAATTACGACTGTTTTCTGCTGCCCGTTCGTCATCAACGCCCGATATTATCATGTGATCGACTACTGGCCGTTCGAGTTGCGAACGGCCGCATGCGGGCTGGTGGCGAAGTACCGAATCCAGGCGGCTTCAGCGCCTTCACGATTCAAAGTCTTCTGCCAATACTGGATCAGATCGCCCGTTATGGCGAGTTCCCGCTCGTCCATCCAGGAATGAAATGCGCGGTGAGAGTGCTGGCGTGGGATAAGACTTCGGGCGGTGACTAAATCGTTGAGCGATCCCAGGAAATCCTGGAGCCGTTTCAGGCTGGCTAAGCGCTCCTCCATCTCCGGTCCATATAACGGACGAAACAGCTCCAGGGCGTAACGGAATTTTTTCGCGGCGATCCGGAACTGGTGCAAGCTTTCCGGGTCGCCCTTCGCGAAAGCATTCCGGCCGGCTGCAAAGAATAACTGTGTGTCGTCCGGCAGCAGCGATCTAGCCGTTTCGCCCACTGTCTTCCGACTGCGCGGCTCGGACATAGGCACTTCGTCGCGCCACTGCCGGGTAAAGTCACCGGCGTTCCAAGTCTCAAGAATCGCGTAGAGCCGGGCGTAATACTCCTTACGGTCATC
This sequence comes from uncultured Solibacteraceae bacterium, assembly GCA_964441675.1. Taxonomy (GTDB): domain Bacteria; phylum Acidobacteriota; class Terriglobia; order Bryobacterales; family Bryobacteraceae; genus JAPKYZ01. Next base: position 1,114 of record CAYTVP010000154.1, read on the forward strand.
GCGCAAGGATCGCCTGGTAGCGGCAGGCACGACCGTTCGCGATTCCTCGAAGAGAGAAAGTACAATGTCGCGATTGCGTACTTCGCCGGCAACCGAAAATGCGCTCCGGATCGTCGTTTTGACCTGGCGCCGTCCTTTCGCAGGAAACAATTCGCGGAACGTGTCGAGGACAGCACGATAGCGGCGTGTGGCGACGCGGAACTGGTGAACCTCATGTACCGTGTCGTCGGACTCGCCTGCCTTCAGCAGATTTTCCACCTGCGACGCCACTTTTTTCAGGCGCTGCGAGGCGTTCTCGCCGACGAAGCTACTGAGACGCTCTCCGGAAAGCCGGGTAGTCGTCATGCGGGTTTCACCACGACGGACAGCTTCTTGTCATATATCTGCTGGAAGGGGCCGGCCACTCGCTCGGCTGCCCATTGTTCGAGGTTTGGCTCGCCGGTTGAGTGCAGAGTCAGAATGACGCCCGACGCGGTGATCTCACAATCGACCGACTGCACATGCTGCCCGCGTGTGCGGTCGAGCCCGTCCGCCAGCCGGAGAATTGGGATGAGCAGTAACAGCGCGGATCGCATCTCCGGCAGGAGCGACTGAAACTCGTTGTGCCGCACACTTGGCAAAGCCTTCCGATGATACCGGCATAAAAGGGCGATCATCTGTTGCTCGATGTTCGTGAATCCGGCCAAATCGCCATTTGACACGATGTAGTGGGCATGCTTGTGATGGCCCGCGCTATTAATCATGTGGCCGGTGTCGCACAGATAGCACGCCGCTTCGAGCAGCTTGCCGTATGAGGGGAAAAGATTGTGCATCGGCTCGAGCGACAGGAAAAGATCGTGAGCAAATTCGGCGAGACGGCGCGCATGGCGCACATCTACGTCGAACTGCCGGCCCATCGCCTCGACCGCCTGCCGCTGCGGCTGGGCCAGCCTGTACAACTCGCGGCCGGTGCCGCGCTGCATGAGGTCGGCAATAATCCCGTCGCGGACACCTGCGGTCGAATAGTACACGGCCGGAAGCTCGAACCGTTCAAGCACCGTTAGAAACAGCGCCGCGCCCGGGATAATGATCTCGGCCCGCCGAGGTCCGATACCGGTGATTCTTCGTCGTCCGGCGAGATCCATCTTGCTGACTTCGTCGAACAACTTGCGCAGCTGCGGTCTGGTCGCCTTGAGCCGGTCTGCCATTTCACGCTTCGACCGCGCTACACGATTTACTGCCGAAACCAGCGCAGCCGCAGAGGATGAAGTTCCGATGACCCGTCGATACTGATGACCGCGAATCCGCCGCACTGCGATCTCCAGCTTCTCGTCGATGAAATCGCGCAGGCGCTGCACTTCTGCCGGAGCCGGAGGATCGTGCTCAAGAAAGGTAGTCTGCAGACGAACCGCCCCGAGCGGCCGGGAGTATGCCGCTGCCACGCGCCCGTGCTCCGCGACGATCAATTCGGTGCTGCCGCCGCCCATGTCGATAATCAGGATCCGGTCCTGCGGGTGAGGCCAAAGTGCCTGCACACCCAACTGCACTAAACGCGACTCTTCCTGGCCGGAGATGGTTTCGATGTTGACGCCTATGGCAGCGCTTGCCTGCTCCAGGAACTCAAACTGATTAGACGCGTCGCGCGTTGCACTGGTGGCCACGGCACGAATACCCCGGATCTCGTACTTCTGCCAGATTTGACGCATACGCGCCAGTACCTGGCAGGTGCTCTCTATCGCGCTGGGATCGATGGTGCCTTGTGTAAAGACGCTCTCTCCCAAGCGGGTTACCTGCCGGTCTTCTGCCAGACGCCGGAACTCGACGCCGGTTTCTGCCGACAGCCTGGCGTCGGCTACCAAAAGACGAATGGAATTGCTGCCGATATCCACAGCAGCATACTGAGGCATAAAGGCTATGATAAATTGCCGGCGTGGCCATAGCCTTCCTGCGAGACGTCAGCGTGAGATTGCGGACTTAGCTTAATAGCCTTTCGCTTTATCCACCACCGCCACCAGCGGCAGGCCATTCGCGTAGCGGCGCACATTCTCCGAGAAATGTGCGATCAATCGGTCCTGCCGTTCCGGACCCCAGCCGGATGAGTGCGCGCTCATGACGACGTTCGGACAGTCGAAGATCGGATGATTGCTCGGAGGGGGTTCCACCGGCATGACGTCCAGCCCGGCACCGCCGATGGTGCCGTCCTTCAAAGCCTTTACCAGCGCCATGTCGTCGAACAGCTTGCCGCGTGACATCCCGAGAAAGATCGCCGTCTTTTTCATCGACCGGAATACCTGTTCGTTGAACATGCGTTCCGTTTGCGCCGTGTGTGGCGCGGCACTGACCAGCACGTCCACCTGGGGCACCATAGTCATGAACCAGCCTGGATCGTGCAATTCCGCAACATAGTCCGGGCGAGGAAGCGGCTTGGCGTCTGTGGCGAGCACTTTCATGCCGAAGCCGTAATTGGCGCGGCGGGCGATCTCGCAACCGATGCCGCCCATGCCGACGATACCCATGGTCTTTCCGCCGAGCTCGGAATAATCGTTCGATTTTGCCGAACCGACCGGCTTCATCTCCCGTTTGGCATATTGCGGCATGTAGTACTTCGAGATCCCGCGGGTGAGGCACAGCAGCAAGCCAAAGGCTGTCTCGGCGATGCCCGGCGCGAAAACGCGCGCCATGTTGGTGATGGTGAGATCCGACGCCATGACAGCTTTGTCGGTGCCCTCCATGCCCGCGCCCCCGTTCTGCAACCAGCGAAGCTTCGGCGCAAAATCCAGATCGTCCCCGCGCACGCCGCCGTAAACGACATCCGCATCGCGGAGCTCTTTCCGAAACTCATCCCGGTTGCCGCAAATCACCACCTGGACCTTCGTAGGGCCGCCCGCCGCGACAATGCGCTGGATCTCGGCCGGCTCGAACTGGTACGTCGTTACGATCTTGATGGGCCCGCTGGCTTTGGCGTTCCCGCTCGGATAGCCTTCATTGATGGCGGCTTTACCTCCGCCTGCCTGCGGCGCAGCCGCTGCCGCGGGCGCGAGTCCCGCAGAGGCAACAAATAGTCGGCGAGTTACAGGATTGTCCGGCATGGGAGAGAGAATATCAGAGAAATCGCGCTTTCGGGCCGATTCACGCTACCGTGGTTGAAAATGGACGCGAAGGTTACGGAGGCCATCGAGGAACTGGAAACGCTCGGATGGTGGTATCAGCATTTTGAGCTGCCAAACGGTCTTTGGACGGGCGACGGCAAAGAGCCAGGGTACCTGCCGCAGACACGCTGGCAGTTGATTGAAAAGTTTGTGCCGCGGGATCTCACCGGGAAGTCGGTGCTCGATCTCGGCGGCAATGCCGGCTACTTTTCGATTCAGATGAAGCTGCGCGGCGCGGAGCGCTGCCTTCTCGTCGACCCTTATCCGGAATTCCTGAAGCAGGCTGAATTTGCTTCGCGGCAGTTCGGCGTTTCACTCGACCTTGTCGAGCAGGATGCTCACACGTTCTGTCTGACGACGGAGGAGCGTTTCGATTACGTTCTCCTGCTTGGCCTGCTCTACCATTTGAAGTATCCGGGAATTGTGCTCGACCGGGCTGCGGAAATGACCAAACACCGGCTCTATCTGGCATCGAATGTCATCGGGCCGGATGTAGAAACAAAAAGTCGCGCCGATTATGCGCGGTATGGAGAAGATGAGTCGCTGCTGGCCCCCGGCCATCCGCAACTGGCGTTCGTCGAAGAGCGCTTCAATAACGATGCGACCAACTGGTGGCTGCCAAACTACGCCGTCCTCCCTGCGATGCTGCGCAGCGCCGGAATGAACGTTATCGAGAGGCCGCATGCGCACGTCCTGGTTGCGGAGCCGGAACGCTATCTCGGAAAAACGGTCTACCCCAAGCTGGTATTTCCGAATTACGGCAAGCCCGGCGAAGCTGTACTGCACCCCGGTCCACAGCGGATCGATCCGGAACTGTGGGCGACATTGGAGAAAATGTCGGCGGACTTTCGGCGCCGGCGGTTGAATCCGGCAGACTGAAGGGTCTTAAGAACACTTGCTCTTGACGATCACAGTTGCGCTCCTGTTCGCAGCCCAAGCTGCCGCGCCACCTTCCGTCGCGGAACTCGAACAGCAGGCGGAAAAATTGATCGAGGCTCAGGATTTTCCCCGCGCCGAAGCTCTCCTCGATCAGGCATTGCGCCTGGACCCTGGTAACGCGAATGTGCAGTACCGCCTCGGTTATGTTCTATACCGGCAGCGGAAGCTCGCGCCTGCCCGGACCGCGCTCGAAGCGACAGTCGAGAAAGCGCCGCCGGCCTATTATTCGCGATACTTCCTGGGACGAATTGCGCTACTCGAATCCAAACCGAAGGAGGCGATCCGGTGGCTGGAGCCGGTCGTTGGCGCGAATGAACCCGTGTTCGACGCCGCGGCTCAACTGGCTGGCGCCTATTCCGCATCGGGCGAGCCCCGGAAGGCTATCAGTTCCCTCAGAGCTGCCATCACTCAAACGCCGTGGGATGGATCTTTATACTACCGGCTGGGCCAGATTTACCAACGGCTCGGGCAGCCGGAAATGGCACGAGAGGAACTCCGCGCCAGCGCGCGCCTTAAGAACCTGAGCCGGGAGGACGTGGAAACATTGATGCAAGTGTCGGAACTGTTGCGCGACAACAAGGCGGATTCGGCCGTCCAGGCCGGGGCGAAGATTCTGGATCGCGAGAATGCCGATCCAAATACCGTGGTTGCCCTCGGCGTGCTCTACGGAACGGCCAAGCTGGAGCGAAATGCTCTCAAGGCATTCGAAGTGGCAAGCGAGCGCGACGCCAACCTGTTTCAGGCGCAGTTCAATCGCGGGCTGGCGCTCCTGAAACTGAATCGTACCGATGATGCGCTGGTCCCGCTCGGACGTTCCGTCGAGTTGCTCCCGCAGTCGAGCGATGCCAACCTGACACTCGGCCTGGCCCTGGTGATGAGACAGCAGTATCGCGAATCGATCGGTCCGCTTGAGCGTGTGTGGCAGGCGGACTCTACGAATCCGCGCGTCGGCTCGTTGCTCGGCACCGCTTACCTGCGAACGGGCGAGTCCGCAAAGGCGGTTCAGGTGCTCCGTTCGGTAGTCGCAAAACATCCTGGCGAGAGCGCGGCGAGGCTGCTGATGGTGGAAGCGCAGAACGCTGCCGGAGATCCCGAGGGCGCGCTGGCATCGGCCAAGGAAGCCGCGGAAAAATTGCCTGCGCTTCCACAGGCGCATCTTGCCCTCGCGCAGCAACTGGCTCGCGCCGGACGCTATCAGGATGCCCGCCCGGCATTCGAAACCGCGCTGCGGCTGTCACCCGGCCTCCCGGAGGCCGAACTTGGCGTCGCCGACACGCTACAGAAGGCCGGGGAGCATGCGGCGGCACTTTCGCACTTTGAACGCGCCCGGACGAGTGCTTCTACTGAGTTGGCGGCGATACTCGGACAGGCTAGAAGCCTTACCGCGCTGCGGCGGCTGGATGAAGGCGCGGCACTGCTCGAATCTGCAATCGGCCGCCGGCCGCCCGATGCCACGCTTCATCTCGAGCTGTCCCGCATCTATGCGCGCTCCGGAAAATCGGACCAGGCCGCCAGGCAGGCAAAGATCGCCGAACAGCTGAAAGCGGCGAACCCTTAGATGACCCACGCGTCATTTATTTTTGCCGGTATTGTTGCCGGGCTCGCGCTCCTGGCGGCAGCCCCCACGGCGGTGACGTTCGAGGAGATAGGAACGAAAGCCGGATTAACCAGCGTAATCACTTCCGGCGGACCGAAGAAGAACTATGTTCTCGAAGTAAACGGCAGCGGAACCTGCTGGCTGGATTTCGACGGCGACGGTTGGCTCGATCTTTACCTCGTGAACGGTACATCACTTGCGGTCATGCAGGGGAAGGCTCCCGCGCGTACCACCAATCATCTCTACCGGAACCGGGGAAACGGCACATTTACGGACGTAACGGGCACCGCTCAAGTACCGGGCAAGGGTTGGGGATTTGGCTGCGTGGCGGCGGACTACGACAACGACGGCCACATGGATTTGCTGGTGACCAACTTCGGTCCCAATATTCTCTACCGCAATAAAGGCGATGGAACGTTTGAAGACGTAACGGGAAAGGCTGGAATCGCCGGCGGCCCGATATGGCACGCGGGCGCGGCCTTCGGCGATTACGACCGCGACGGCCATCTCGATCTTTTTGTCCCGGGTTATCTCGACTTCGATATTCAGAACCCGGAGCTCAAGACCTGCGAATACGGCGGAGTCGAGGTGCACGCCTGCGGACCGCTGGGCTATCGCGGCGCGCCGGACGCGCTCTACCGCAACAACGGCGACGGTACGTTCACGGATGTAACCGAAAAAGCCGGCGTGACCGACCGGAAGCTTCACTTCGGCTTTCAGGCAGTGTTCGAGGATTTCGACAACGACGGCCACCCCGATATCTTCGTCGGCAACGACTCCAACCCCAACTACTTGTACCGGAACAAGGGCGATGGAACATTCGAGGAAGTGGGCGTGCAGTCCGGCGTGGCATATAGCGCGGACGGCAAGGAAATGTCCAGTATGGGCGTGACTGTCGGAGATTACGACGCCGACGGCAATATGGATATCTTCGTCACCACATTTTCCAACGACAACTACGTGTTGTTTCACAACGACGGCGGAGGCGTCTTCACCGATGTCTCCTACCCGTCGGCCATCGGCGAGGCCACTATTCCGGAGCTTGGCTGGGCGGCGTTCTTTTTCGATTACGACAATGACGGGTATCTCGACCTGTTCTGCGCGAACGGCCATGTCTACCCGGAAGTAGACGCAGCCGGGCGCGAGAAATACCGTCAGCCCTTGCTGTTGTTCCGGAATCTGGCGAACGGAAAGTTTGCCGAGACAGGACGAGCCGCGGGTCTCCGGAATCTTCCGCCCGTATCCGCGCGCGGAGGCGCTTTTGCCGATTTCGACAACGATGGCCACCTCGATTTCGTCGTCTCCGTGATGGACGCCAAACCCCAACTGCTCCGCAACCGGGGATCTGGCGGTAATTGGCTTCGTTTGCAGCTCGTGGGTACAAAGTCCAACCGCATGGCAGTCGGCGCTCGCGTGAAAATTACCGCGGGTGGGCGCGTCCAATATGGATCGATGCGGGCAGGCGATAGCTATCTTTCCTCGAACGATCCAAGGCTCCACTTTGGCGTGGGGCTGGCAACGGACGCAGAAGTCGAGGTAACGTGGCCCGACGGCTCTCGACAAATCGCTAAAACCAAGATAAATAAGGATTTAATGATCCGTGAAAACCCTGCGGCGGATCAAAACTGAACCTTCACCCCTGCTAATAGTTATCAATTAATAGAAATCTATTAGAAAACCGTTTACTTCTGTGTTACCAGTCGCATAGAATCCATTCACAGAGTGTTTATTCTCGAGTCCGAGCCGGAGGGTTAGGACCATGTGGAGAAAAGGTCGAATGGTTCGTTGGGTTTTAGGCGCAATTCTCGCTACCAGTTCGCTGTTTGGGCAGGCGACAACGTTGGGATCGATTGTCGGTGTTGTGCTGGATCCGTCCGGCGCAGCCGTCCCGGGGGCGAAAGTCCGCGTCGTCAACACCCAGACCGGAATCGCTCGTGAAACGGACGCCTCCGAGAACGGTAACTTCACGGTTATCTCGCTGATTCCAGGCACATACAACGTGGAAGTGACCGCGCCGAACTTTCAGAAGCAGACCCAGGACAATGTCAGGCTGGAGGTCGGCGGCGGCCTGAATCTTACCTTCCGCTTGACCGTTGGACAGGTGACGGAATCGATCCAGGTTGCGGCTGAGGCCGAGCTTCTGAAATCGAACGATGCGACCATTTCGACTACCATCGACAACGACAAGGTCGTAGAGCTCCCGTTAAATGGCCGAAATTTCAACAATTTGATCCGGCTAACGCCAGGTGCGACGCGCGGCTCGAATGCAGGCGGCCCGAACCTCAACGCGCAGACCTTCGCCGTCACCGGCAGCCGCAGCGACAATTCCAACTACACCCTCGATGGGACATACAACAACGGCACGTTCTTTAAGACGGCAGCGATTGTTCCTTCCATAGATGCGATCGGCGAATTCAAGATCCAGACGAACATGTCAGCGCAGTATGGCGCTGCTGCCGGGGCGAACATCAACGTTTCAATCCGGTCGGGTGGAAACGAATACCACGGCGTGTTATACGAGTTTCTGCGGAATTCGGCGATGGACTCGCGCGCGTATTTCGCTCCGACAAAGCCGGGATTCAAATTCAACCAGTTCGGCGGAACAATCGGTGGACCGCTGAGCATTCCGAAGGTGTACGACGCGCGGAATCGGACGTTCTTCTTCTTCAATTACGAAGGATTTCAACAGAGGCAGGCGCAGACCCAGGTGGGAACGATCCCGAACGAGGCGTGGAAGCGTGGAGATCTCTCGCGGGATCTGGACGGCGTCACGGCGATGCCGGCCATCTTCGATCCCTATACGGGTGTCGGTGGCGGACCGCGAACGCCGTTCCCGAACAACCAGATTCCGACCAGCCGGTTCCCGGCGTATATCCAGACCTACCTGGATATGTGGTACCCGAGCACGCTGGTACCCGCACCGTTGAACACCGGAAATTTCGTCAACGCCACGACGCAGCGGCGGGAAGACAACCAGACGCATACACGGATCGACCACAAGTTTTCGGACAACAACAACTTCTTCGGGCGATTCTCCTGGACCGATCTCAACCGCGTGAATCCCGCGAACTTACCGAACGCATTCACCGGCACCTACAACAAGTACATCGGCATCACTCTCAGCGATACGCATATCTTCAACCCAACAACGATCATGGATATTCGCCTGGGTTATCTGCGTTCGAATTTAGGCGAGGGGCCGACGCATCACTTTATCGAGGCGTACCAGGCTGCCGGACTAACCAACGTACCCACCAACTTCCGGCAGTTCGATTTTCCGGTGAACTTCAATG
>CAYTVP010000155.1:0-4825 GCA_964441675.1 uncultured Solibacteraceae bacterium
TATCCACGGCCCGGCTCGAAGTGGGCGGTTCGATGCGTGTCTTGGCGGACATCGTCAACTCCGGACAGCACGAAGCGGATGAAGTGGTCCAGCTTTATACACATCAGGTAGCTGCGAGCGTCAGCCGGCCCGTGCGGGAACTTCGGGCATTTCAGCGAATCCGCCTAAAGCCGGGCGAAAAGAAGACGGTTGAATTCACGCTTCGTGCCGGCGATCTGGCGTTCTACAACGACGAGATGAAGCGCACGGTCGAGCCCGGCACGTTTCACCTTTGGGTGGCGCCGGACGCGGCATCAGGCGCCAAAGCGGAATTCGAAGTGGTGCCCTAGACGTTGTTTGGGATGCGATAGTCTGAGAGGGTGCTTCGGCAGGTGATATCGCTGGTGTTGGGTTTTACGCTCCTGGCGTCCTTTATCGTCACGCCGGCTTTTCACAGGCACGCGCACGACTCGCCCCATCCCGACTTCTGCTACGCTCTCCATCCGGCTGCGAACGCAGAGACGGTCACCATCGATAGCGCACTCTCGGATTCCTTCGGCTCCGCCCCGGAGTGGAACGACCATCAGCGAGGGATTGGCGTAGTACCCCGGCCTCTGACGTCGTTTGCTCCTTCGATCCCGCCAAGTGGCGACCTCGCTCCCCTTCCCGTTTTATTGCTGCCAGTGCTCCTCGCGACGCATAGCACCCCGCCGCGCGCTCCTCCCGTCTAAAATCCGTTTTCCCCGAGCCTTTGGCCGCTCACTCCGGCGCGGCGTCTTCATCTTTTTCTCTGGAGGCTTATGAAGTATCTCCTGGCTGCGGCTTCGGTGCTTCTGCTGGCTGCGTGCGGAGCAGACCCGCCCGTTGCCGCTGCCAACCCCGACCAACACGAGCATCTCGAAAGCCGTACGTCCTGGTCGGCCAAAACAGAATGTTTGATTGAATACCCGGCGCTTGTGAAGGAGGACGAGGCGCAGTTCACGATCTTTGTCACCCGGCTGGAGACTTCTCAGCCCCTCGCCTCCGGAGTGATCGAAATGAGGCTGTCTTATCCGGACGGGTGGACCGACTCCGTTTCAATACACGAAGCGAACTCGCCCGGTATCTTCCAGGCGAATCTGACACCGCGACGGGCTGGCTCTGCCACGCTGGTATTGACGATTCAGGCACCAGGCCTGGTGGACAGCCACAAGCTGGACAATCTCGAGGTCTACGCGGATGAAGGTTCCGCCAGCCACACCCATCCGGACAAAAGTGACACGACCAGCAAGACCTTGGCAAAGCCTCAGCAATGGGCAGTAGGTATTGCAACTGGCATCGCCCGCACCGAAAGAGTGCATAACAGCGTCCGCGTCCCCGCTGAGGTTGAGCCGCGCAGCGGCGGCGAAGTAGAAGTAATGGTGCCGTTCAACGGACGAATGGTGGCAGCCGATATGCCCGGTGTCGGGACGCGCGTGAGTAAGGGGCAAGTATTGGCCAGCATTCTTCCGCCGACGCCAAGCCCGGCGGATCAGCCTTCGCTGGTGCTGGCGGTAGCCGAGGCTGAGGCAGCCCTCAGCGCGGCTGGACGCGAGCTGGACCGCGCGGAGAAGTTGGTTCAGAGCGACGCGGCTCCCGTGCGCCGTCTTGAAGATGCCCGCACGCAGGAAAGTGTTGCCAAAGCGCGGCTGGAGGCTGCGAGGATGCGCTTACGGCAGTTTGATGCCTCCCGTTCCGGAGAAGGCGACTCGGGGCCCGTTTTTGCGTTGCGAGCACCGTTTGATGGAACGGTGAAGGAGACACACGCATCCCCTGGAGCGAATGTCGAGGCCGGCGAGTCGCTCTTTCGCCTGGTCGATACCGATCGCGTCTACATTGTCGCTCTGGTTCCCGAATCCCAATTCGGCTCGATGCGCGAGCTTGTCTCAGCCGAACTCGATGTGCCCGGTGCTGCGCGGACGCGTGTACTCAGGCGGCCGTTATCCGTGGGCCGCATCGTCGACCCGAAAACGCGAACCTTTTCCGTAATTTGGGAACTGGACAATCGCGATGGCCTCGTGGCGATCCATCAGAACGTGACCTTGCGTCTGCTGTTTCAGTCTCAGAGCACGGCTGTCGTCGTGCCGGAGACAGCAATCGTCGATGATGGCGGGTTGCCGGTTGTCTATGTGCAACGCGGCGGCGAGACGTTTGAAAAACGGCTGGTCGACGTACTTCCAGGCTACTCGGGGATGGCTGCGATACGGAGTGGCATCGCTCGAGGCGAGCGGGTCGTCGTCCGAGGTGGATCATTCATCCGTCTGGCATCGCTGTCTAACCAATCTTCATCGCACGGGCATACGCACTGACATGCTCGATGCCGTTATCCGCTGGTCTCTCGCGAATCGAGCAATCGTAGTTTTTATAGCAGCAGGGTTCCTGGTCTGGGGAGGATTCGCAATCAAGGACTCGCCACTCGATGTCCTGCCCGATTTAACAGCGCCCACCGTCACAGTGATCACCGAGGCCAGCGGCATGGCTCCGGTAGAGATGGAAGCGTTGGTAACGTTTCCGATTGAATCGGCGATGAACGGAGCCACCGGCGTCCGGCGCGTCCGTTCGGCGACAGCCGTCGGCGTCTCGTTGGTCTGGGTGGAGTTCAATTGGGGGGAGGACGTCTTCCGGGCACGCCAGGTTGTGTCCGAACGGCTGACTCGAGTCACGCGATCGTTACCCTCCGGCGTCGACCGGCCTGTCCTCGCGCCGGTCTCCTCAATCATGGGCGAGATCATGTTTATCGCGCTCCAGTCGTCCCGCCACGACGAAATGGAGTTGCGTACCGCGGCGGAGGCGATCGTTCGCAGGCGGCTACTTTCCGTGCCTGGAGTAACGCAGGTGATCATAACGGGCGGATCGCAAAAGCAATACCAGGTGTTGCTCGATCCCATCCTGATGCGAAGCTACGGCGTCACTCTCGGGCAAGTGGAGGACGCCATCGAACGATCCAGCCGGAACACCTCGGCCGGGTTCCGGGTCGCAAGCGGGCAGGAATATCTGATTCAAGGCGTCGGCCGGGCTACGAATATTTCGGGCATCGAGAGTATCGGCGTGGCCTCGTACGAAAGCAGGCCCGTGTTCGTCCGCGATCTCGCGCGCGTCAGTATTGGCGGCGCAGTGAAGAGGTCCGAAGGTTCGCGAAATGGAGAACAGGCTATTGTTCTGGGAATTCAGCGGCAGCCGGAAGCTAACACACTCACGCTTACCCGGACACTCGACGACACGCTGGAGTCGATCGCTCGATCGCTGCCGGCTGGGATGACGATCGATAAAACGCTGTTCCGGCAGGCGGACTTCATCGAGCGTGCGTTGGCTAACCTGACCGATGCGCTGCGGGACGGCGCCTTACTGGTGGTGCTCGTAGTCGTGCTGTTTCTTTTCAGCGGACGAGCCGCATTCGTGACCCTACTGGCGCTGCCCCTCTCAATCATGGCGGCGCTTACCGCGATGCACTGGTTCGGCTTCACGATCAACAGCATGACGCTCGGCGGACTCGCCATCGCCATCGGCGAATTGGTGGACGATGCGATTATCGATGTCGAAAACGTCCTGCGGCGCCTGCGGGAGAACGCCCATCTACCTCCGGAAGTCCGCCGGTCTCAATTGTCCGTTGTCTACGAAGCCAGCCGCGAGATCCGCGGCTCGGTGGTGTTTGCGACGCTTCTTGTCGTGCTCGTCTTCATACCGCTTTTTCTCTTGACCAGTGTGGAAGGACGCCTACTGAAGCCGCTGGGAGTGGCCTACGTGGTGAGCTTGGTTGCGTCGCTGGTCGTCGCGCTGACCGTAACGCCGGTGATGTGCTCCTATCTTTTGCCTGGTTCACGCACAGTGATTGCAGGCAAGGAGCCGCGACTGGTTCAATGGCTGAAAGCCTTCTACCGGCCGATTCTTGGCTGGGCGCTCGGGCATCCTCGTACGATTCTCGTGAGCGGAGCCGCCCTTGTGGCGGTTGCGGGTTTCTTTCTCACTCGCGTCGGCCGGACGTTTCTTCCGGACTTCAACGAGGGCGCCCTGACCGTGAGTGCCGGTACGCTGCCGGGCACAAGCCTTGCCGATTCCAACACGCTTGCGCGCCTTCTCGAAAAACAAATGTTGACGGTCCCGGAAGTTGCTTCGGTCGTTCGGCGCACGGGCCGGGCTGAAATGGACGAACACGTACTCAGTTCGGAGGCAAGCGAGATCGATGTCCGCCTGAAGCCTGGCCGTCCCCGCAACATCGTTCTGGCAGACCTGCGAGAGAAGGCCTCGGCGGTGCCTGGAATGATTGTTACTTTTGGTCAACCGATCAGCCACCGCATCGACCATATGATGTCCGGTACGCGCGCGGCAATTGCGGTCAAGATCTTTGGCGACGACCTGCAATTGCTACGGAGCCTCGCCCAGCAAGTACGTACTTCGATAAGCGCTGTTCCCGGCGCTGTCGACCTGTTTGTCGAACCGCAGATGGAGATTCCCATTGTAAGGATCACGCCTGATGCCTTAGCGGCGGCGCGCCATGGGTTGCAGCCAGGCGAGATTGCGGCGCGGGCGGAGACGGCGTTTTGGGGACGTGAAGCAGGCCGGGTGTTCGAAGGGCAGTTGAGCTATCCAATCGTCGTCCGTTATGAATCCGGCCCAGCCTCGCAGTTGTCTGAGATCCGGCAGACTCTGCTCGATACGCCGGCTGGCGTGCGCGTACCGCTCGGCGCAGTTGCGAATGTGCGGGAAGATCGGGGGCCGAATTTTATTCAGCGGGAAAATGCGCAACGGAAGATCGTTGTTCAGTGTAACGTTGCCGGCCGTGATCTTCGTTCCGTTGTCACCGGCATCCAGGAAAAGATCGCCGCGGACA
>CAYTVP010000155.1:4835-9970 GCA_964441675.1 uncultured Solibacteraceae bacterium
GGCCAGTTTGAGAGTGAGGCGGAAGCTTCGCGGCGCTTGCTGATCTACGGGGCAGGGGTTATTTGCGCGATGATCGTAATCCTCGCATCCGCCTTCGGATCGGCTCGCGATGCACTGATTGTTTTGATCAACCTGCCGCTTGCTCTGGTCGGCGGCGTTGCCGGAGTGTATTGGGGTGGAGGCATTTTATCTGTCGCCTCAATCATCGGATTCATCGCCCTGTTCGGCATCGCCAGCCGTAACGGCATCATGCTGGTATCGCACATCCGCCACCTGATGTCGCAAGAAGGAGTTACCGAGATTCGTGAAGCGGTGTTCCGCGGCGCGATGGAGCGGTTGGCTCCGATTCTGATGACGGCCTTAGCCGCTGGCCTGGCTTTGATTCCGATTGCGGCGCGGCGCGATCAGCCAGGGAGCGAGATTCAAGGGCCAATGGCACTCGTGATTCTGTTTGGGCTATTTTCGTCCACGCTGCTGAATATGGTGGTGACGCCGGCTGTGTATTTGTTGCTTCGACGAAAGCGTTCACCGAAGTGAATCCTTGCGCCCCACCCTCATCCTCCCAACGAGCAAGATCGTAATAGTAGTACTTAGGCATTGAGTTTTCCATACAACTTGTGTCACGAATGACCCAAAACGCACACCACTGTCCTTTCTCGCACTCCTGAACGCCGGGCCGCTGAGATTGGCCCGGCCGTCATTCAGGTGTTACTTCGCAGCTTTAGGCTGCCTGTGTTTTTCTAATCGATTCTCGCGAACGACTCTCAAGAGCTCGAAGGGCTTCCGAAATCCGGTACTTCAATCGGCGTCCTGCCCGATTCATCGCCGAATGCAGTGTCTTTCCGGTTTCACGTACGACAAGCTCCCCTATTCCGCGTGCGCGAACGGTGATTTGGCACAACTTATCGACGCCTCCCTTCGGTCCATTCAAATCAATCACGTACACGAGCGCTTCCTCAATGTGGTCTTCAAATGTGTCCAGCGCGAAATCCAGGCGGCGCGTGACATCCTCACGAAGAGAGTCCGTGAGTTCGATATCGCGTGTACGGATAGATAGTTTCATAGTGTCCCTCCTGTTGTTGTTATAAGCAAAAGTTGGGTCCGCGTCTTTTCCGAAGCGCGAGCCAACAAAAAGGTGCCTGTCCTGTTTCAAGTGCACGCAGCATGCCGTTCCACTATGCGTCCGCAAAAAAATGACGACACCCGGCGTAATTGCAAGGAATTCTCTCGCGAACCTGCGCACTATTGCAGCTAGTATCTGCATTTCAAGGGCATTAATATCGACTGAGGTTGTTTGAAACATAGGTTGATGCTGCAGAACCGAGAGATAACGGTGCTTCTGGCGGACGACAGTCCTCTCCTGTTGGAATCCGTGCAGCGGTTGCTACAGCAGCAGCACTGCCGTGTCATCGGCATTGCATCGGATGGTGCCGCCCTGGTACGCGAGGCTAAACGGCTCTTGCCCGATGTCCTTGTGGTTGACATCTCAATGCCTGTCGTAAATGGACTGCAAGCCCTACGAATCCTCCGGTCGGAGGGAATTCAGATGAGAGCGGTCATCTTAAGCGTTCACGATGAGAGAGAGATTGTTGCCGCGGCCATGGACGCCGGTGCGTGCGGCTATGTCTTGAAATCAAATGCCGACAGTGATTTGATCGATGCGATCCGTGCAGCCATTGGCGGTACGCGCTTTCTGTCGCGCGCCATTGATCCGAAGTACGGCGGTGCATCCACCAGACTGCCGAAAGGCGCCTGGTAATGACCTTGACTATCTTGCCCCAAGGCATTCTCGACTACGCCGAGCGACGATTGACTGCTGCTATGTTTCGCAGGTAAGTGTTTCCAATCCTGACGTCGTAAGAGCCCGGCGACCAGATCGGGATGCGGTCAAGCATCACGCTCGATCGCCAATTCAGAACAGGTGCCTGTTCTCCAGCGCGAGTGACGACGACGAGGCCGACGAGCCGGCGCGGTAGCCGTAGCTCCCAATGAGCGGCGGTCAGTCCGTTATCCATCTGGTGAACTGTTATCGGCCATCCCGGAAATGGCTGCGTCGCGCCCTTCGATGCGTCGGCCCATCGAGGATAGGCCGTCAACTGAATCGCACGTTCCTTCTTTCGAAATCGCACGATGCCGTAGCCTGGTGAGCGCTCGCAGAGAGCTCGGGGGTGTGGAAGCGTAGCGAGATTGCAGAAGATCGTCGCAGATACGACGGCTTTCATTTCCACGTCGTCCGGCCAATCGGCCGCCCATTGCTCGAGAAATCGTTCCTGCCGCTCACCCAGAAGGTGTGCTCCCGGTACATCGCCCTGCTTCGCTGAAATCCAGTTTGGATTTTGCGGCCAGCCATTGCGGATTCGCGCCTCCGGCAGGAGTGCCTTAGGAGCAGACTTCCACTTCCGGTCCTCTAGAATCGCGAAGTCGATACCGCCCCACCTAAGAGCGGAATAGTGGACGGTGATACCTTGCTCAATCGGTGAGACATCGGGCGGATCCGGAAGGTGGCTCGATTGCGTTCGGTAGACGATATTCACCCATGGAGCGGGCATCGTATAGCCGCCCGAATCCTGCCCTGCCTGTTGATGCGCCGACGGGTCTTCTGCCTGGGCAGGATACTCGGCGCGCCGGCCCCCGGCGCCCCAGACATTCCCGTGATACACGTCGTGATCGTCCGGCAAGCAGACGCATGGAGTGTGTCGGGTCAACTCGCCCCAAGCCCAGCCGAACATGTACCACTTGCGAAGATA
Source organism: uncultured Solibacteraceae bacterium (assembly GCA_964441675.1). Taxonomy (GTDB): domain Bacteria; phylum Acidobacteriota; class Terriglobia; order Bryobacterales; family Bryobacteraceae; genus JAPKYZ01. Next base: position 7,583 of record CAYTVP010000155.1, read on the forward strand.
GTCGAGCCGCGCGTCCTCCGCAGGCCGGCGTTGAATACTATAGCCACCGTTGGCTTCATAAAGCTGATCGCCGGTGAAGAACAAGATGTCGGGCTTTGACGCTGCGACGTTGCGGGCGATTTCCGAGTGCGGAAAACCGAAGTCGCCCTGGCATGTGAGTGAACCAACGACAATTTCGTTCTTGCCAGTCGGATTCCTTCGAATTGTGCCCTCGTACCGTTGTGCCTGAAACGCCAGCTCGAACGGAACGTCCGCTTGTGGATTCCACTGTTCGAGGCGGAAGTGGGCTGTGCTCGAGGCCGGTTCGATCTTCGCTTGCACGGGCTTGTGTCTTTTTGGCCGCAACTCGACGGAACGCTCATCGCCTTCCATGGGCGCCAGTTGCACCGAGCTTGAGTACGTTCTTTGCGACCGTGTATTGGAGGAACAGGATTGGGCCCCAGGCGCGCTCCGAGCCAAATGCGCGGACTCTCGGCGGCCATCGCCGGCATAACTGGCAGGGCAGCCATAGTTTTGAGAACAGATCGGCGTCTCATACAAGCTACTGGTGATCGTATCGAATGCGTTGTCGCCGACAGGTCGCCCATCTGGCCCATCTGAACCGTCGGTGATGGTGTACCAAGGCATCTCCCACCTCATCCGAGCCTTCAGGCGCGTGATATCCTCCTGCGGCGCGGTGGAACTGGCACGACAACTACGACGCCGAGGCCTCGGCTGACGCGAAGTAGGTCAAGGTGTCCGACGCTGGAAAGCGCGCGGTAGATCCGAATTAAAGTAACGGAAGTACGAAACGATTCGCCTAGTTTTCCTTCTCCCGCTTCAGGTACTCAGTCGGGACATCCTCTTCGGAAACCTGCCGGGTTCTGACTTGGCCTGCGTCAGCATCGGGCGCATTCTCGATGCCACTCACAACAGCAGCCTCAAACGACTGCCCTTCTTCGACTAATTCCTGCACGCTCTGCGAATCGACCGTAGCATCTGTTGCAAGACCCTGAGTGTCGCCAGATTGCCCGGCGGAACCCGCCCGAGAGACATGCTGCTTCACTTCCGGTACGGGAACACTTTCCGTGCTTCGTCCTTTGGCCATATCGTAATGTGCTAGCACGCGGATCACCAAAATGCTCGACCACGACGTACGTTATGGCACCCGCCGCTTTCAGCGCGAAAACTCCGCCCAGACGACAGTGTGATCGGATGGGGCTTGCAGGTGTCGAACAGCCATATCTACTTCAACGGTATGGCACTGGGCGGCTAGCGGAGCGGTCGCCAGAATGTGGTCAATTCTCCAGCCCCAATTGTTCTGGAGCGCATTGCGGTAGTAATCCCAATACGTATATTGGACTTTGTCCGGATGGAGCATCCGGAACAAGTCGGTGAATCCCCATTCAACCGTGGCCTTCCAGGCATTGCGGGCGTCGATATGGAAATCAGCATCGTTTACGCGCCGCTCCGGATGGTAGACGTCTATCGGTTCCGGCGCCACATTCAGATCGCCGAGCCAAATAACCGGCATATCCGGACGGAAGCGCTGTTCCAGATAGCGGCGCATACGGAGGAACCACTCCAGTTTGAAGACGTACTTTTCTGTGCCGACGCGGTAGCCCTGCGGAACGTATGTGTTGATGATGGGGATGCCGTTGATGACAGTCTGAAGAATTCGATCGTCTTCGCTATCGGCGTCCTCGTCGAACCCGTGAAGGACATGACCGGGAGGCGTGCGTGACAGCGTCGCAACACCGTTAAAACCGGTCCGTCCCCGAAAGGTCACATGATAGCCGCTCGACTGCAGCAGCATCAACGGAAAGTCCTGATCTTTAACCTTGGTTTCCTGCAGACACAAGACGTCCGGCTGGTTCTGCTCCAACCAATCCATTACAAGGGGTAGACGTTTCCGCAGGGAATTTACATTCCAGGTTGCAATTTTCATGTTGGGGATCGTTCACCGAACATACCATCCACTCTTGGCGAAAAGTGCGACGATGGCTTCGTGGCCGCGCATCCTCTCAGCACTAGCAAGAGCACGCTGCGCATCGACGATGGATTGACACGGCTCACCATTCGATTGCCGGTGACGGAACTGGATCATCTTCCAGCCGCCGGGCGTGACCTTGGCCGCTATTTTCAGGTCAATGGCGAGCAGGCTATCTCCTCCAATTGTCATATCGAAGATGCGGAGATGATCTGTCGCGCCACGTTTCTAGTTTCTAAGCCGAAGTTTGTCGATTCCGGCCTTCCGGCCGCCATCGTGCCCCATCACATACACACTTTACGAACGGAAGATGCCGCATTCACATTTACCGCCCTGGCACCACACCAGGAACTGGCAAGCTCGCCGATCGAGCCGGCGTGGTTCGCGCTGTTACTGGTAATTCCGTGTGTTTGGATTCT
>CAYTVP010000156.1:0-9966 GCA_964441675.1 uncultured Solibacteraceae bacterium
GGAGGGGGAATCCTGGGTGCGTATGGCGGCATTGATATTCGTTCCGGGCAGAAGCGCGCCATCGCCGTTTTCGACCAGGCAGAGAGCTTCGCCGACCTGGCGGGTCCCCAATGCGGCAACCTGCGTCGGCGCTTTCTCGACGACGCCCTTCCAACGCCGATCGGGAAGCGCGTCCCATGTGATCGAAACCGGCAGTCCTTCGCGAATCCGGCCGAGGTCGGGCTCATCGACAAACACCGTGGCGCGAAGCGTGCTGGTCTGGCCGACGTTGGCAACCAGGTCTCCGGCGGTAACAAAATCCCCGGCGCGGACGGCCAACTCGTATACAACGCCATCGAGAGGCGCGGTGATGCGGCCCTGCGAAATCTGCAGTCGCGCCAGGGCAGCGGCAGCCTCGGCATCCTTGCGGCGGGCGCGGGCCGATGCGATCTCTCCCGGGGCTACCAATGCCTTCCGCCGCGCGGCCAGCGAGGAGAGCTGCGCATTGGCTGCGGCCAGGCGGTCGCGGGCGCGGTCGAGCTCGACGCGCGTCGCAGCCTGTTTTTGTAGCAGCCGCTCCAAAGAAGCAACATCGCGCGCAGCCTGATCCCGGTCGAGGGTTGCTGTCTTCTCATTTGCTTCGATATCGGAAAGCTCCGACGAACGGCCGCCACGCTCAAGCATCTCGATCTGCGACTGTGCTTCGGCAATGCGCGCCTCGGCGGCGGTCAACGCCGCGCGGGCCTCGCGCGGTTCCAGAACTGCGAGCGTCTGGCCGCGCCGGACGGACTGGCCGCGGGAAACGGGTACGTTCGAAATCAACCCTCCGGCCTCGGCGCGGGCGGCGGCCCATCGCACCGGCTCCAGCTTGCCGTTGGTATTGACGACGGATTCGATTGCCTCACGCAGGACGCTGGCGACCGGAACTTTCGGAGGCTCCCCGGAGCGGAGGAAGAACCAGCCGGCGGCGGCAACGAGAATGCCGGCGGTCCCGGCGGCGATCCATTTCCACACCATTTCAGGTTATCCAGCAGCTAGCGCCGGGCACAGTGGTCAAATAACATTTTCCACTCCAAATGTTGTATCGCCACGGCCAGAGCCCCGGATTCGGAATTGGCGCGCTCACGGGCGATGTCGCAGAATGCCACGAAGGCGCTTGGGTCCCAGAGATTTTCGATGTGAAACGGAACGCCGGGCTTGGCGCGTGCCAGAGCAGCAGCGCGCGTTGCGAGGCCCGGAAAAATCGGATGGCTTCCCAGAACGCGAAACCAATAGTTGGAATTCCAGGAATCCGGCTCCTGACGGTGGACGATTGCGTGCCAGTAGGCGCCTTCCGGAGACTCGAGCGCTTGCGCCATGTCATGGGCGCGGTCCCACTCCCCGAGATAAAGCCACAATCCCGCCATGGCACCCCGAGGCGATTGCGCCTCGCGAAAAAGGCCCTCGATTGGGGTGCGCTCGACTTCGGCGGAAACCTCGGGATTCCAGGCACGGCCGCGCGTGAGCGGCATCGGCCGGCTTGACTTGTCGATGAATTTCACCAGCTCAGCGTAAGTCACGATTTATCCTAAGCCACGCATTATCCTAAATATAGATGGGTTCGTCGGCACTAGTCCTCTCGGGCGGCGGCTTGTTTGGCGCCTATCAGGCCGGAGTTTGGCAGGCATTGGAGCCGTATTTCAATCCCGACATGGTGGTGGGGGCGAGTGCCGGCAGCCTGAACGGTTGGGCGATTGCCTCCGGAATGCCGGCCGCGGAGCTGGTACGAATCTGGCTGGACGGCGACCGGTTTCGCCGGCCGCGGCTGCGCCTGGGACGATCGTTATTTGACGGTCTGATCGACAACCGCGATCTCGAATCGCTGATCCGCGATCTGCACCAGCGCTGGCAGCCCCGCCGGCGAGTGGGCGTAGCCCTTACCCGCCTTTGGGACCTTCAGCCGGTGCTCGCAGAGGACGGCGAGATCACATGGGAGCATCTGGCGGCCTCCTGCGGAGTGCCGGCTTTTCTGAAACAGTACGCGCTGAACGGGCGCCGGTATTCCGATGGCGGTCTTCTGACGCCGCTTCCGCTTTGGGGCGCAATTCAAATGGGAGCGACGGCGGCGGTTTGCGTCAACGTGCTGGAGCCCGGAAACCGCGTGCTGCGGCAAGCGGGAAGGTTGTTGAGGTGGCACGCAAATTTCCGGGAAGGCGGGAACAGCTCGATCGCGGCCGTGGCTTTGGATCCGCCGCAGGCCCTAGGACGGGCCCACCACATGTTGAATTGGGACCGGGGGCGTGTCGAGCGTTGGATCGATCTGGGGCGGCGGCAGGCGGAGCTTCACCGGGACGAAATCCGCGCGATTGCCCGCGATAAAACATTTCATCTGTGATATGTTTTTTTCAGTGCCGCTCTACCGAGTACACCGTATGAAAGAAAGCCCACGTCAAGCCTTCCGGTGGGCGCCGCATGCGAGCGGAGTGACGATCGCCAAGCCGAAAGACTATGAAGAGTGCGGGGAAGAGTTCGAAGCCCCGAGTGCTTATAGCTTATGGGAAACCATGCGGCTGACACCCAAAGCCCTGCAGCCAGGGGACATTCTCGAGTTGCCCGCAGGCGGGCTGAGGATTTTCAAGTATGTCGGGTTTGAAGAAGCAAAATGGTTGGTACCGGAATCAAAGGCCCCGGACGGACACGTATCCGAAACCGTGGCGCAGGCCGGTTAGAACCGGGGCGGCTCCGCGCTATACTCAGGGCAGTATGGATGGTTGTCCGGACGAGCCGGACTTGATAAACCTTTACGCGCTCGTCACCTATCTTCCCAATCCTTTGGGGTCTTTCTTAAACGGCCTCCGGCAAGAGCTCGTTCCAGGTTGCCACCTGCGCGCGCACGTAACCGTTCTCCCGCCGCGACAGATTCAATCCTCGGAGGCGGCTTGGCACCAGCTACAGCGGCAGACGCCGGATTTCTCACCGATCGAGTTGGAACTGGGTGAGATCGAGGTTTTTGAGAAGACCAACGTCATCTATCTCGCAATCAGGCGGGGACATGATCGTCTCAAGGATCTGCATTCCTATCTGGCGCATTCGGCCCTGGAATTTCAGGAGCCGCACGAGTATCACCCGCATATCACGCTGGCGCAGGGTTTGCCTGAAGAAAAGGTGAAGCGCTCGGCGGAATACGCGCAGCACCGCTGGAACGAGTTTCGCGGCTCCCGGCGATTTCTACTGGAGAACATGACGTTCGTCCAAAGCACGGCGTCCAGCGACTGGGTGGACCTGGGCGAGTTGTCGCTCGGTGTCGTGAAGCCGGTCAGCTAGCTTCCGGTCAGTCGAACATACGCATTTGGCCCGCCTCGGTAGGAGCCGGACGGCGTTCGCGAGGCTTTGAAGCTCCGATCACGCCCAAAACCAGGCAATCGAGTAGTGCGGCGCGGGGAATAAATACGCGCTGGACATTTCCAATCGCCTCGGGCGGAATGCCGTCGAATCCATCGGACGCAAGGTCGAGCAGGCGATTGGGGAGAAGCGCTTCGAGTGTGTCCTGATCGCGGAACTCGAACCGTACCCACAATCCTGCCCCTTTCGGACGCGTGCGAAACCGTTTGTGATCCCAGAACGTTCCGGACTCCCAATTCTTTACAAAGCAGATGGATTTGATCTCGGGATGGGAGATCTGAAGGATGCCGCCGTCGGGCGTCAGTAGCTCCACATAGGAGGGTTTGCGGAATTCGCCGGGTGCAACGTAGCCGAAGAGAATCTCGCGGTCGAAACGGACGGCAATTACCTTCTTGCTGGTGGATGCGGGCAAGCGGTCATCCTGCGGAAAGGCAAAATTGTTTCAAACAGTTTCGCCGATATTGTATCATTGGCTCTACATGGCCGCCTCTTTTGCGCGAGGGTCCGCAATCCGGTCATTTTTAAGCTTTTGCCGGGTAGAGAAGGGATTGTCGGCGAATACGCTCGAAAGCTATGGGAGCGACCTGGAACGCTACGGCAGGTGGCTTTCCTCAAGCGGCCAGAATGGGGTAGGAGAGGAAACGGTGCGCGCTTATCTCGACACCTTGTATGCCGACGGTTTAGCCAGCCGTACCATTGCGCGCCACCTCACCACGCTGCGGAACTTCTACCGGTTCCTCGTGGCGGAAGGAACGCTGAAGGCCGATCCGACTGAGCTTGTGATTGCGCCGCGCACCGGAGTGTCGCTCCCAAAAGCTTTCAGTCAGAAAGATATCGACGCGGTCGCTCAAGCGCCGGAGCCCGCGAGTGCCCGAGGCCTGAGGGACCGGGCGATGATCGAATTGCTCTATGCCTCCGGCCTGCGCGTATCGGAGCTGTGCGCAATGAAGATGTCCGACCTGGACACGGCGCGTGGAATCATTCGGGTTACCGGAAAAGGCAATAAGCAGCGCCTGGTGCCGGTGGGACGAACAGCACTTTCCGCCATACAGGAATACTTAGGGGCCGCCCGTCAGGAACTACTGAAGGAGCGGGCAACACCATATCTGTTCGTTACCAGCCGGGGAACGCGAATGACGAGGCAGGGGTTCTGGAAGGCACTGAGCCTTTATAGCCGCCGGGCGGGCGTATGGCAAGGGCTTTCGCCCCACAAGGTGCGCCACAGTTTCGCGACGCATCTGCTTGAGGGCGGCGCCGACCTCCGTAGCGTCCAGACGATGCTGGGCCATGCCGACATTTCCACGACTCAGATCTACACCCACGTGGCGCGATCACGTCTGAAGAAGACGCTGGAGGACCATCACCCGCGCGGATGATCCGGACGGAGCACAAATGAGCGATTACCTGTTCATGCTGGAAAGCCACCTGAACGCGACGCAGAATCGCGCCGTAGCCCAGGTGATAGCGGCCGCCCAGGAGGCTGGCCTGAACGCATTTCTTGCCGGTGGAGCGATACGAGACATGCTGGGCGGATTCGCGGTTCGGGATCTGGACTTTGTGGTGGAAGGCTCTCCAACGAAGATTCTGCGGCTGCTTGAAAAGCAGAACGTCACGATCGGGGCAAAAGACGATCTTCGCAAGCATGTGGATCTGCGATTTCCGGGGGGCGTGGCGGCTGGGATCGGCATGGCAAGGAAGGAACGTTACCCCAAGGCCGGCAGCCGGCCTCAGGTGACTCCGGCAACGATTTACGAACACCTGAGGTCGCGTGATTTTACGATCAATGCCGTGGCGCTGTCGCTCAATCCGGGGTCGCGCGGATTGTTGATCGACCCGACAAACGGTGCTGGCGATCTGGCGGCCCGCGAGCTGCGCGCCATCAGCAACTATGCGTTTTATGACGAGCCTGCCCGGATGCTGCGGATGCTGCGGTTCAAAGTGCGGCTGGGCCTCTCGATTGAGTCAAAGACGCAGGCGCAGTTCGATAGCGCGATTGAAGCGGGCCTGCACAAAAAGATTCCCGCTGAGTCGCTGCGGTTGGAATTAATAGCACTGGCGGCGGAGCCGAATCCCGGCGAAGCGGTGAGGGCACTCGAAGCAGCCGGCTTGCTGACACTTTTTGGCTCGATGCTATCCGGTGCTCGCATCAATCACGCTGGATTTCAGAAACTGCAGAAGGCGCTCCAGGCGGTGCCTTACGGAGTGGATCTCGATGTTGAACCGTTGGGGCTGTTTCTGCTGACTCTGACGGACGGATTGCCCCCGAAGGAACGCTCGGCCCTGGTGAAGTCATCCGGCTTGACCAAGGCCGATGTCAACGCATGGCAGAAGCTGGAGCCGAAAGCAAGGAAGCTCGAAAAGCAGCTGGCATCGGCGACGCTAAAGAAGGCTTCGCAAGTGTACCGGCTGCTGGCCAGCGCGCCGGGAGACGAAGTACTCTATCTGGCCGCGCGATCGCAGCAGCGAATCGTGCAGGACCGGTTGAAGAACTATCTGCAGAAATATCTGCCTGCGGCGCTCGAAGTAACTGATGCCGAAGTAATCGAGAAAAGCGGAGCAGAGCGCGGAACGCCAAAGTTCCGCAAAGCGCGCGAGGAGATGGTGGCAGCGCGGCTGGACTCGCGTGTGCGCAAGCCTGTGCTCGAAATGGCAGAAGCGGCGGCGCCGATGCCTGCCCGGCGGTTCAACTAATCTCCAATCCAACCCTCAACCGTGCCGCCAATCTAATCCTCAACCGCGGCTACCCAAACCGAGGCAAACAACGCCGGCGAGGATGAGAGCCAATCCGGCGAACTTCGAACGTGTGAAAGGCTCGCCGAAAAACAGGCGCGACCACAGCAACGTCCACACATAACCAAGCGAGACCATCGGATACAAGACGGTCAGCTCGCCGCGGCGCACGCCGAGGATAAAGAAAAAAGACGAAAAAACAAATAGAGCTACCCCGGCCGCCAGGTACCAGTTTGTGGCCAGGGCCCGGACGTTGAGCTCCAGCCGCATCGCGCCCGACTTCAGGCAAACCATTGCCAGCGAACCGATAAACGACGCAAGGAAGACCAGTGCCATTGATGCGAATGGCGTGGTCAAGAGCGGCTGTCCCTTCCAAGGACACTCACGCCGAAAACAATGGCCGCGATTCCCAACAATTTCCAGGAGTTCAGATGTTCCTGGAAGATCATTACCGAGAGCACCAGCACCCAGACATAGGTAAGCGAAATGATCGGATACAGGATCGACAACTCGCCGCGCCGGAGCGCCAGCACCATAAAGACCGTACTGAGCCCGTACAAGCTATAGCCGATGATGAGCGGCATGTTCTTCAGAATCAAGGCGGGTTGGGCCAGGATCTCGCCTGCCGTGTGCCCGGCAAGTCCATTGCCGCCCATTTTGAGGAGAATCTGTGCAGCGGCTCCGAGAGCAGTACACAGGAGAACGAGGAAGATGCCAGACCGGTGCTGCGCGGCCGGGGAGGCGCGCACTTGAGTTAACGTTTGTGACACTAACTTTCCATGATAACGAGCAACATAGGGTTGCGCCCCGGGTTTCGGCTAGCGGGGTCGAGGCTTGCCCCACCCCCCGCCGCCGGGCGTCTCTATGCGGACCCGGTCCCCGGGCACCACAGAAAAACGGCTGCGACCGTCCACGGGCCGGCCGTTGTGAAACGCCGCGCCGGAGAAGCCGGGAGATCCTCCGGCGAGCCCATAGGGAGCAGAGTCGCGGCGATCGGATAACAGCGTAAACTCCGCAGGGGCCTGAAACTCAAACTCGCGGACGATACCATCGCCGCCGCGGAATCGCCCCGCGCCCCCCGAGGCGCGGCGAAGACCGTAGCGGCGAATGCGTACGGGATAGAGATGCTCAAACGCTTCCACCGGCGTATTCCAGCTATTGGTCATATGGGTATGAGTGCCGCCCGCCCCGGGGCCATTCGGAGATGCGCCCATCCCGCCGGCGATGGTTTCGTAGTAGGCGAATGGGCGGCCGGTCCGAGGATCGGTACCGCCGAAGCTGATGTTCGTCATCGTTCCGGAACTGGCGGCGGGGATTCGATCGGGGGCGGCCTGGGCCAGCGCGCCGAGAAGGACGTCGGTAATCCGTTGCGAGGTCTCGACGTTCCCAGCGGCCATCGCGGCGGGTTCGCGGGCGTTGACTACAGAACCTTCCGGCGCCAGTACCCGAATGGGCCTCATCAAGCCCGCATTGAAGGGGACGTTTTCGCGAATCAGGCAGCGGAAAACATACATCGTTGCCGAGAGCGCGATTGCGTAGTTGGCGTTTACCGGCCCCTCTACTTGGGGACTGGTTCCGGCAAAGTCTACGGTGGCGCGGCCATCCTTCAACGTAATTGCCGCGCAGATACGGATATTGCCATCGAGAAAATCCTCGAAGGCAAAACAGCCTTCCGGAAGGCCGCGAAGCTCCGCCCGCAACAACCGTTCGCTGTAATCCTTGAGTGCCTCAAGATTGCGGCGCAAGGATGCCCGGCTGTAGCGGCGGGCGAGAGAGCGCAATCGGTCTTCGCCGCGATGAAGCGACATGAGCTGCGCCATCAGATCGCCGTGACGCTCGATGGGAGTTCGTACATTTGCCAGCAGAAGATCGAGCAAGGGCCGGTCGATTTTTCCGCGGCGGACCAGCCTCACCGGCGGAATGCGAATGCCTTCCTGATAAATCTCGGTTGCGAGCGGCATCGAGCCCGGACTCATACCGCCGACGTCGGCATGGTGGGCACGCGATGCGACGTAAAATTCCGGCCGGCGGCCGAGAAATACGGCGCTTACCGCGGTGATGTCCGGCAGATGAGTTCCACCACGGAACGGATCGTTCAGGATCACGACATCGCCGGGCGCGAGATCGAAGGCGCGGATCGCTTCGGCGACCGATAGAGGCATGGCGCCCAAATGAACGGGCATATGGTCGCCCATGGCAATGGTTTCGCCGTTGCGATCGTAGACGGCACAGGAGTAATCGCGGCGCTCCTTGATATTCGCCGAAAAAGACGTCTTGCGGAGGACCGTACCCATTTCCGCGGCGATCGATTCGAGAATCTGGCGGAACAGCTCGAGCTCGACAGCGGGCCTCACGGCGATTTTTTCTTCTTGAGCGAGGGCGGCTTTGCGGGACCTGTTGGCTTGGGCGGTTCGGCTTCGGGAGGTGGTTCGGGCTCAGGAGGCTGCGCGAGTTCTTTCGATGCGAGCTGGCATTCGGGCAAGCGGACGGCGAAGCTGGCGATCAGGGTCCAGCGTCCGTTGCGGGATTGTTCGAGCCGGTAGGAATTCGTGGGACCGTCGGCGCGCAGGCGCAGTCCCTGGAGTGGTGCGCGGGTTTTCTTGAGCTTGAACAGCGTAGGGCCGGTTTCGCGAAGTATCCAGGTGCTGCCCCCAGTGTTTGTCTCGTATACCTCGTAGCGAGCGCCGGGATCGCCGCTGCGGGAACGATCGAGCACGAGAGTGCCGTTCTTGGGCGATTCAAAGAAAAAGGAATCGATGGCGGCTGCCGGTTCTTCGTCGAACAACGGATTTTTGCGCCACGTTTTTCCGCCATCGGAGGTGGCCAGAAAAAACGGATCGCGTGGAAATTGTGTCAGGATCTGGCCGCTGATCCAGCCGTTGGCGAAATCCGCAAACTGGATCTGGTCGAGGACGGCCTGCGGAATCCGATCGTGTGGCTCGATCCAGGTTTTACCTTCGTCGGCAGAGGAAAGAAGAATGCTCGAGAAAGTATTGGCGGAGGAATGGAGATTGCCGGAGAGGAAGAAAATGCCTCCTGAATAATCGACGGACGAGAGTTCCAGGAAGACGGGGCACGGCTCGAACTCGCTGCAGGAAAGACCGGCGGCCGCGACGGTTGCCTCGGTGCAAGCAAAGGAGACGGCGATGGGTTTCCCGGCGAACTCGTACTTCTGGCGCGCGGAGGCAGCTGGTTCTACCGGTTCGATCTCCGCCGGCTTCGGCGGAGCCTCGGCCGGGGGAGAGGGCTGCTGCTGAGCCGCGAACGCCAGTAACGCCAGGACGATCACAACCCGATCATACCCGGCGCGATCATACCGGTAGGACCGATACTGAAGAAATGTGGCGCCGGCGCGGGCCCGGACAACCGGGACGCAGGAAAACCTACAGTGCGCAGTCGGGCTATGCCTACGAATATTTCTTCACGGGAATGACAGAACGCGGCTACCGATTTGAAGTTTCGTCGACGCGACGGGGCATGAATGAGGTATTCGTCGAGATCGATCGCGGGGAATTGACGCGGGCGGCATCGCGAGAGCTGAGCGCGGTGGAAGAGTACGCCGTGGCCAAGCTATCGCTCTTGCAGGCGTTCGATGAGCGGGAGCCGGATTCGCTGGGCCTGACGGTACGCCCGACGTGCGAGGATTTCCGAAGCATCCTCACAACGCTCGATCTGCTCTAATACGGGTAAGGGTAAAGGGATGCCGGCGCCACCAGTACCACCGCCTTTCGAGCATCTGGGTCATAGACCGTTTCTGTTTTACCCCGCCATCGTGGGCATTGCCCACAATGAATGGCGATACAAGCAGGCGACCTGGTCGGAAGTGCAGGTGGTGAATACAGAAACCGGGCTCGAGATGTGGGTGCCGAGGCGCTA
>CAYTVP010000157.1:0-9893 GCA_964441675.1 uncultured Solibacteraceae bacterium
GGAGAATGCGAAACGCATTCTTGATCTGATCCGCGTTCGCGCCTCCGCCGACATCCAGAAAATTCGCCGGCGCCCCACCCGCGTACTTGATAATGTCCATCGTGGCCATCGCGAGACCCGCGCCGTTCACCATGCAGCCGACGTTACCGTCCAGCTTGATGTAATTCAGCGAATATTTCGAAGCTTCTACTTCGAGATCATCCTCTTCGTTCAGATCGCGCAATTCGACGAGATCCTTGTGGCGAAACATCGCATTGTCGTCGATGGTGACCTTGGCGTCGAGCGCGATTACACGGCCGTCCGTCGTCAATACCAGCGGGTTGATCTCCGCAAGCGAGCAATCGTAGCTATCATAGGCCTTCGCCAGCGCGGTGATCGTCTTCACCGCGGAATTCACACTGGCGGCGGGGATACCGATGCCGAATGCCAGCTTGCGTGCCTGAAAAGCACTCAATCCTAAGCCCGGCTCGATGGCTTCCTTCAGGATTTTGTCAGGCGACCGGGCCGCAACTTCCTCGATCTCCACTCCGCCCTCGCTCGAGGCCATCACCACATTTTTTCCCGCGGCGCGGTCAAGCGTGATACCTAAGTAGAACTCCTTCGAAATGGGCAACGTCTCTTCAATCAGCAGACGCTTGACAACGCGACCTTCCGGGCCCGTCTGATGCGTCACCAGCGTCATGCCCAAAATCTTTCGCGACCACTCGCCTGCCTCGGCAAGCGTTTTTGCTACTTTTACGCCGCCGCCTTTTCCACGCCCGCCGGCGTGAATTTGCGCTTTCACCACCGCTGCGCCGCCCAAATCCTTGGCGATTCGCTCAGCTTCATCAGGGGTAAATACAACCTCACCGCGAGGCACAGGAACACCAAACTTGGCCAAAAGCCCTTTGGCCTGATATTCGTGGATTTTCATCGAAACTGAGAGTCTAACATGCTGAATTACTTACACCGCGTTGTCGATGGTATTTCCCTGACTTCGTCCGAGGCCGAGTGGGCGATGGAGCAGATCCTTGATGGTGCCGGCACAACCGCACAGATCGCATCATTGCTCGTAGCGCTTCGGATGAAGGGTGAAACCCCGGATGAGATGCTGGGTTTCGCTCGCGCCATGCGCGGCAAGGCCAACAAAGTTGCAGTGGCCGATGTCGGCGAGCCGCTGCTCGATACCTGCGGCACCGGCGGCGACACGATGGGGACATTCAGTGTGTCAACGCTTGTGGCATTTGTTGTCGCCGGCGCGGGCGTTCGCGTTGCCAAACATGGCAATCGAGCTGTCTCGTCGCGGTTTGGCAGCGCCGATTTGATGGAGGCATTGGGGGTTCGCCTCACCGTCACGCCCACAGAGATCGCCGCCGCAATCCGGGATATCGGCATCGGCTTCCTCTATGCGCCCGCAATTCATCCTGCAATGAAGCACGCTCAGCAGGCCCGCAGCGAGCTAAAACTGCGGACCGCTTTCAACTTGTTGGGGCCGCTGACCAACCCGGCCGGAGCACGTCACCAGCTGTCCGGCGTGTGGTCCGAACGGGCTGGAGATCTCGTTGCAGAAACACTGGCTCGACTAGGGGTCGATCGCGCGTTTATCGTGCACGGCGCCGATGGCATGGACGAGATCACCACGACAACGACCACGACCATCTGGGATGTGACGGATACCGTCGATCGCTTCCAAGTGTCTCCCGAACACTTCGGGGTTCCCGTTGCCCGAATCGAACAATTGCGCATGGATCCGGTCGAAGCGGCTCATCAAATCCTCGGCGGACAAAAAGGGCCCCCGCGCGACATCGTTCTGGTGAATGCATCGGCAGCATTGGTAGCGGCTGGAAAGGCCGCCTACTGGAAAGAAGGCGTGGCGATGGCTGCCGAATCCATCGACTCCGGCGCGGCCAAAGCGAAGCTCGAAGCGCTTAGAGACGTTTGAGCAGCATCCGCATTTCCTCTTGAGCGTCGGTGCTTTGGGCGTAGCGGAAACGGTAGTAAGCCTCGGTGATCTCGGCTGCCGTGCTGCGCCAAGGCTCGAGCGGAAGTTGCGAGACAAATTCGCGCGGTGTCAACCAGGCCGGTTTCTCAATGCCGCGGCGGCGCAGAATCGCAAGCATCTCTTCATAGAGCCGGGCTGACTCCGGCACGCGCCTCTGAGGCGCGGACCTTCTGCGCCAGAGCCGCAGCAGGAGCATTAGTGCTGCCGCCCCGCCGATCCAGGGTGCCCATCTGTTCAGTAAATCGGACCAGTCCGGATTCCAGGATGTCGCAAAGCGGAAGCGGGAATGCTCCACCTGCGCCGCCAGCGATAGCTGCTGGTCGCGATTGTAGCTAAGAACCCAGTCCTGCCAGAACGTTTCCAGGGCATCCGTCCAGAGCGCCAGCTTGTCTCGAAAGCCCGGAGCAGCCGCATTGGGATCGGGCGGCGTAGGATCGTAGGTTACCCACCCCTTCCCTTCCTCCCAGGCTTCCACCCAGCTATGCGCGTCGGATGCTCGAATGACATGCCAGCCCGACACGGGATTCCAGACGCCCCCATAGAATCCCGTTACGACTCTCGATGGAATCCCCGCCGCACGCAGCATAACGGCCATTGCGGAGGCGAAGTATTCGCAATGTCCCTCGCGGCGCTCGAACAAAAAATAGTGAATCGGATCTTCGGGAGCCGTAGCCGGAAGATCGAGGCTATATCCGTAGTGCTGCTTCAGATACGCCTCCATGGCCCTCGGAGTGCCAAGCGCTTGAGCCAGTGAAATCACGGCGGGATCTGTCGCAGGCAATAACAGATGCTCAATTCTTGCTTCGAGCGGCAGTCGCTGCGCAACGGACAGTGGCCCGGTATCACCGAGAAAACTGTGCACGCCATAGCGGATGCCCTGGGATGTAGAGAACGCGTTGCGCAGAGTGGCGTCCGGCGATCGGAGAATGTAGGCGGCGTGGATTCGTAGAAACTCCGGAATACCGGCGACGAAGATTGTGGCGGAAGTCAGATTCTGCAGGTGGACTTCATAAGCTACGCGCGGACCCGCGCGCCAGCGTTGTTCATCGGGAGCTAAACGAATCAGTCCGCGCTCCGAGCGAAGCGTCTCTGCCTGGGTGGCCGGGTTGATCCAACGCCGGCCATCGAATCTTCGGAAGGTAGCTCCTCTCCATCGTAAGGCCGGCAGCTTTCCGCTCCCTGTCGAATCCCGAACGTGCATCACAGGAGTGGATTGACGTTTCAGCTCACCAATGCGCCCCAGAGTGATGTCATTCGAGAAGCCGGTGATGTGATATCGCTCCGGAATCAAATGCTGAAATGCCGCACGCGCAGTCCGCGGCAGCAAAAAGAAAAGCGCCGCCGACATGAGGAGGATCCCCGCCGTAATGGAGCCGGACACCGCGATCAGCCGCCAACCGATTCTGGAATTTATTCGGACGGCATTTACCTTGCGCGCTCCGGAATTGCGAATCTCAGCGGATGCGAATGTCGCGACCGCAAAGAACAGGAATGACGCCATCGCCGGCAGGAACGCCGTGTTTGCCGAAAGGATCGATGCGGCAATCATCTCGAGGAAGGCAATCATGTATAGATAGCCGAAATCCCGCGACGTCCGTGCTGTGAACAACTTCACGACAGCCAGATAGATGATCAGGTGGACAGTTGCCGGAAGGAACTCCTTCGAGATCCAGTAATAATCGACGAAAAAGAACGCGATATAGACCAGCGTGGCCATCGTGACGGTCGAGTTGGGAAGCCGCCATTCCTGCTTCCGCCACGCGCCAAACGTTCTTAAAGCCAGCGCCGCAGATCCGATCACGATTGTGGGTAGATCCAGATAGCCCGATGACGCTAGCGCGAAGAATCCGCTGGCAAGCATAGCGATGAGTGATAGCTCGAAAATGCGGTTGACGGACTTCACTGGAGTTGCTGCTGAAATTGACGAGTGAATTCCTCGAGTTGGGTACGATCGGCCGCTCGGGGAACTACCAGAAGCCTGTCCTTATGGAAGGGTAACGTGCCCGGTTCCACCTTGTGCTTCTGAAACGCCTCGAAGGCTTCTGTTTGCGAGGCGTACTCAACCACCCGGACCTCGATCGGAGCCGGCCCGGAATACGTGGCTTCATGCGTCCGGGCGTTCCCGGCGGAAGCGTTTGTGCGAATATCCGCACCCAACTCCCAGGCGCCGACCTGCTTTGGGGGATTCCACTGGCCGCCGGTGGAACAGGCCGTCATCAGAACGCAAGCTGTCAGAAGCGCTCTCATCTGACCGCGATGGTAGCATCGAAGTTTCCCAACAATGGCGAAGTATAGGCCAGCTAAAGGCTCGCAAAAATCCAAGGGTTCCCGAAACCAGACCAAAGACACGCAGATGACGAAGACCAGTGCTCTTCGCGCTCTGCCCTGTCTTCTGATTGTCGTCATCGGCATCGTTTTGGTGTCCACGCTGTTTTACTCGATGATGAAATCGAGCAATCCATGAGCAAACGATTTGATGGGCGGGCGTTCGATCAGCTTCGAAGCTCGCGAATCACCACAGACTATATTGTTACCGCCGAGGGATCGGCACTCATCGAGGTAGGCCACACACGGGTTTTGTGCGCCGCCTCCATTGAGGACACGGTACCGCCGTTCCTGCGCAACCAGGGCAAAGGTTGGGTGACTGCAGAGTACTCGATGCTGCCAAGAGCCACCGTGACCCGAACGCCTAGAGAGATTGTGAAAGGCCGCCCCTCCGGCCGGACCATGGAGATTCAGCGGCTGATCGGCCGTTCGCTTCGGGCGGTGATCAATACGGCGCTTTTGGGCGAACGGACCGTGATCCTGGACTGCGATGTCATCCAGGCAGACGGCGGTACCCGAACCGCTGCCATCACAGGCGCTTATGTGGCGCTGGCCTTGGCGTTGAGAAAGTATCAGAAAGCCGGAGTCTTAAAGGCGAGCCCCCTCGTCGACTCCGTCGCGGCGACGAGTGTCGGCATCGTCGACGGGCAGCCCGTCCTCGATCTTTGCTATGAGGAGGATCGTCAGGCGGCCGTGGATATGAACCTGGTGCTCACCGGCTCGGGCAAGTTCATCGAAATGCAGGCAACCGCGGAGCACACACCGTTTTCCGACGAGGAACTCGCGCAAATGACTTCGCTCGCAAAGGCCGGTATTACAGAGTTGCGCCAACTGCAAGAGCAAGCGCTTGCTCAATGAAGCTTTGGGTAGCGACAACAAACACCGGCAAGCTTCGGGAGTTTCAGCTGGCAGCCGGTTCTGGAGTGGACATCCTGCCGTTTCCGCCTTCGGATCCTCCGGAAGAAACAGGCTCTACGTTTGAAAAAAATGCGTCGCTGAAGGCCTGCGAATATTCCCGGCGAACCAGCGGCCTTCTTGCGGCAGAGGATTCCGGGATTGAAGTAGAGGCGCTTGGCGGAGGACCCGGTATACACTCAGCCCGGTTTTCCGGCGCCGATGCGACGGATGCCGGCAATAACCGCAAATTGATCGCCGAGCTAAGTGGCGTCGCCGATCGACGGGCGCGCTACGTCGCGGTTATCGCAGTGGCTGAAAACGGAACCCTGCTGGCGACTTTCCGAGGCGAAGTACAAGGCGAGATCGTCGATCAGTCGCGCGGCAGCGGAGGCTTCGGATACGATCCCCACTTCTACTATCCTGCTCTCGGCCGAACTTTCGCGGAGCTCACGCCGGAGCAGAAGTTCGAGGTCAGCCATCGCCGCCGGGCAATCGATCAGCTCTTGGCCTGGCTGAAGAATCGTTTCCAGGTCAAATAGCCAATGAATGTCTTGCCGTCACGTAACTCGCCCTTGCGGATCATGTCGTCGATCTCCTTCGGCTTGAACCACCGTTTCTCAATCCGCTCGTCATCCATCGGCTCTGCCTCTCCTTCAGTGAGCCCAGTGGCGAGGTAGATCGTCATCGTCTCCGCCAGAAAGCCGGGACTGGCGTAATAGTGCGCCAGCTTTGTCCACTTTTTGGCGCGATAGCCGGTTTCTTCCTTCAACTCGCGCTTGGCCGCCTGGAGTACGGTTTCTCCCTCGTCCAGCTTTCCGGCGGGTAACTCCCACAAATACTGTTTTGCCGGCAGCCGGAACTGGTGAACCAGCAGGATACGTTTTTTGTCATCCATCGCCATCATCACGGCCGAGCCGGGGTGATGGATGATGGCCCGCTTAATCTCAAAGCCGTCCGGGGCAACGGCATCGTCCTCCGTGACTGTGAACAGCGAACATTTGAACTTCTCCTTCGAGGAGATTAGCTTCATAGATCTATCGTGCCCGATCCCGAAGCCACTCCGTGAACCGTGGCAGATCCCTCGTATTGATTACATCTCCGGTCGAAAGCCAACCCCGCCGCGCCATCATGATGCCGAAGCGCATGTTCTGGAGATGTTTCGGATGGTGTGCGTCGGTTGAAATAACAAAGCGGCATCCCTTTTGCTTCGCAGCGCGGACCATAGTATCGGCGAGATCCAGCCGCTCCGGGCTGGCATTGATCTCGAGCGCAACCGCATTGCGGGCAGCGGCTGCAAAGACGCGCTCGTGGTCGAACGAGAATCCCTGGCGGCGAAGCAGCATGCGGCCTGAGGGATGTCCCAAAATTCGGACATGGGGATTCTCGATTGCAGCAAGATAGCGCGCCGTCATCTCGGCAGGTTCTAAGTTCATGTAGCCGTGAATGCTCGCCACGACGAGATCGAGCGCCGACAGTGCTTCATCGTCCAGGTCCAGGCTGCCGTCGCGATGAATGTCACATTCAATGCCGGCGAAGACACGCAAGGGCAACGACTTTTCGAGTTTTCTGACCCGTTCTGCAAATGCGATCACACGCTTCTCGTCCAGACCATTAGCCATCGAAAGCGCCTTGGAATGGTCGGTGATGGCGATGTATTCATAGCCCAGTGCCGCTGCCGCTTCCGCCATCTCCTCGAGCGTGGCTCTTCCGTCCGTCTCGCGCGTGTGCATATGCAGGTCGCCGCGAATCTCCGATTCCTCGATCAGCCGCGGGAGAGATCCGTTCTCGGCCGCTTCGAGCTCGCCGTGATTCTCGCGAAGCTCTGGAGGAATCCACGCCAGCCCAAGCGTGTTGTAGATCTCTTCCTCCGTCCGGGATGCCGCGATGGCGCCATCGGCAACACGCGTGAGGCCGTATTCGCTAAGTGAGTAACCCATCCGGACCGCGCGGGTTCTCAACACGACACTGTGTTCGCGCGATCCCGTGAAGTATTGGAGTGCGGCTCCGTAGGTTTCCTCCGGCAGCGTGCGCACATCCACCTGAATGGCCTGAGCGCCTACGTGCGCACTGGCCTTATTCGCACCGCGAGCCAGCACCTCCACTACTCGCGGATGACGAACGAAGGCATCGAGTACCGGATCCGGATCGGGCCCCGTAACCAGAAGGTCCAAATCGCCGACCGTTTCTTTGCCGCGCCGCAAACTACCGGCCGCCATAACTCGAGTGACTCCGGGAATCTCGCCCAAATCCTTGGTCAGATCGGCCGCTAGCCTTGTGGCGAAGCTCAATAGAAAACGGCCTGTGCGGCGGCGGTACTGTTCGATCGACCGCAAGACCTTCTCCTCCAGCTTGGCGCCCATACGCGGCAGCGTCCGCAGCTTCTGCTCTTGCGCAAGACGTTCCAGATCGTCTATGGTCGTCACCCTAAAGTGCGCAAATATTAGGGCGATAGACTTCGGACCCAATCCTTGGATCTGGAGGAACTCGAGCGCCGTCGGAGGGTACTTCTCCAACAACTGGTCGCGGCGCTCAAACGATCCCCGCTCCCGGATCTCCGCCAGGACTGACGCCATTCCCTTGCCGATCCCGCTGATTCGAGTGACAGGATGCTCGGGGTTGTCGAGCATGTCGACCACGCGGTCCGGGTATCCATCAATCGCAGCGGCGGCGTTCCGATAGCTACGGATGCGGAAAGGATCCTCCGCGGCTATCTCCATCAGGTCGGCAGTTTCGTTCAAGAGCCGTGCAACTTGACTGTTTTCCATCGATTACGCTAGTACCCTTTTATCTTCGCTCTGTGAACATTTGGTGTACAATTCTCGAAGGAAACCACTGCGTGGGCGTACGCGGATTGACGTTTTCCTTGTCGCCGAAGGAAGGACAAGATGGAAAAGCTATCACAACAACAAAACATTCAAGAAGCTTTTCTGAATAACGCTCGGAAAGAAAAGATTTACCTGACCATCTACCTGATGAGTGGGGTAAAACTTTCGGGCCGCATCAAGAGTTTCGATAAATACTCCGTTATTTTGGAAGCGAATAATCAAGAGCAGTTGATCTTCAAACATGCGATCTCGACGGTCGTTGTTTCACGGGCGGGTCACCCACCCTCGCATGCCACGGGCGGCGTCGGTTCCAACATCTCCGGTAATGTGCCACCGGTAGGCGTTAGCGCTGCAGCCGGGGCTGGAGAATAATCAGCGGCACTGGAAATAGCAATTCTGGTTGGATTTGGCGACCGGCGCAGACAGCCGGGCGCTCATTCTGTCTCTCAGACCCCGACATTCACGGCAGAGGAGTCTCTCAGTGAACTCGCCAGTCTGGCCGAGACGGCGAATGCTTGTGTAGCTGGCCGTCTTATCCAAATCCGCGATCGAATCGACCCCGCTACCTTGATCGGCTCGGGCAAGGTAGCCGAGCTGAAACAGCTGGTAGCCGCTCACTCCGCCGATGTGGTCATCTTCGACACAGAATTGACTCCCACGCAGATGCGGAACCTCGACCGGGAGCTCGATGCAAAGGTTGTCGATCGTACACAGTTGATTTTGGATATATTCGCCTCTCGTGCCCGGACGCGCGAGGGCAAGCTCCAGGTGGAGCTGGCACAGTTGAACTACTTGCTACCGAGGCTCGCCGGTCGTGGCACCCAGATGTCGCGGCTCGGCGGCGGTATCGGCACTCGCGGCCCCGGCGAAACGCAGCTCGAAACGGACCGCCGCAAGATCGCGCGCCGGATCAAGAAAATCCGCGAAGACCTCGAGCGGGTTCGCAGCGGGCGCGGCATTCAAAGAGCGCG
Source organism: uncultured Solibacteraceae bacterium (assembly GCA_964441675.1). Lineage (GTDB taxonomy): Bacteria > Acidobacteriota > Terriglobia > Bryobacterales > Bryobacteraceae > JAPKYZ01. Next base: position 9,000 of record CAYTVP010000157.1, read on the forward strand.
GCGCCAGTCGGTTCCATTGGCAACCGTGGCATTGGCAGGTTATACGAATGCGGGCAAATCGACTTTGTTCAACCGTCTCACCGGTTCAAGCGGAGTGGCGGATGCGCGAATGTTCGCAACGCTCGATCCAACAGTCAGGCAGCTTTTGCTCCCATCCCGGCGCAAGGTGCTGCTGGCGGATACAGTCGGCTTTATCCGCAACCTACCGACTACGTTGATTCGCGCTTTTCGGGCGACTCTCGAAGAAGTTGCGCAAGCCTCGCTGATCGTCCATGTGGTGGACGCGTCGTCGCCTCAGTCGGCGGCTTACATCGAGCACGTCCGCGAGGTCCTCAAAGAGATCGGCGCGGCGGAGATTCCCAGCATTCTGGTGTTGAATAAGATGGACGCCCCCGGCGCAGAGGCCAACCGTCCGCCCGTTTCACAAGTTGCCGGAGGCGCTTTGCCCGTCGAACCGGCGGTCGCCCTCTCCGCACGAACCGGCGAAGGCATAGACGGGCTGCTCACCGCGATAGACGAGCGACTGGCAATTGATCCTGTACAGCCGATCCGGGTCCTGCTGCCGGTCGACGACGGCGCATCGCTGAATCTACTCCGGGAACATGCGCGAGTGACGGCCGTCCGGTACACCGATAAGGGCTGTGAAGTACACGCCGAAGCGCCCGAGAGCATTCGCCGGCAGTTCGCACAGCAACTGCTATAGTCGGGGTGCGGGATGAACCTACCGAACATCCTTACCCTGCTTCGAATCTTCTTTGTGCCGGTATTGGTGGCTGCTCTTGTCGGCGGAGCACGCCACGAAATGCTGGCATTAGCGGTCTTCCTCGCCGCAGCAGCTACCGACCTGCTGGATGGATACCTGGCACGGCGCTGGCGGCAGATCACCACGGTGGG
>CAYTVP010000158.1:0-9874 GCA_964441675.1 uncultured Solibacteraceae bacterium
TGGTTCCGATGACGGTCACTCCCCAGGTTGTTAAAAGCAGTGTTCCGATCGCCGCCCAAGGCTTCGCCATCGGATTGACGTCGTAGAAGATCGAGAACAGGGGTAGGGCGATCAGTTCCACTCCGGTCAGAAGCACAAAGCTGGCAAAGGTTTTGCCCAGGAACAGAGCGCTCGCGGGAACGGGCGACGCTCGCAGCGCTTCCAGGCAATCGTTGGGCAGCTCACGGGCGAAGCCGCGATTGACGATTAGCGCTCCGGCGAAACTATATACCATCCACAACAGGCCGCCCGCCCACTCGCGGGCATCGACGGCTGTGGGATCGAAGGCAAAGCTGAACAGCAGCAACAGAACGGCCGTCAGTGACAGCGCGGCGTTCAGCGATTCTTTGGTTCGAAGCTCCTCGCGTAGATCCTTGCGAGCGATCATCCACGCATGGGAAATCACACTACGCGTCCCTGCTCGAGTGTCAACGAACGCGTAGCGAGAGCCATCACTTCCGGCAGCTGGTGGCTGGAAAGGATAACTGCGGCGCCGCGGCCGATCACCTCGCGCAGTACCTCCTGCAGCAGCTTCACGGAAGCCTGATCGAGGCCGGTGAACGGCTCATCGAGAACCAATAGCTTCGGACGATGCAGAAACGCCCGGCCCAGCGCCGCCCGCTGGCGCATGCCGCGCGAATACTGCCGGACCGGAGCGTTGGCGACATGCGCCAAGCCAACGCGTTCCAGCCATTCTGCCGCCGCTGTCTGCGGAACTTCGTACACATCCGCCCAGAATCGAAGATTCTCGATCGCGGACAAATCCTCATAGAGTCCCAGGCCATGACCGAGATAACCCGTATCGCGCGGGTCGGGCAATTCGAGCGATCCCTTTTGGGGCCGCGCCAATCGGGCCAAAAGCTTCAGCAGAGTTGTTTTGCCGGCGCCGTTCGGGCCGAGGAGGGCGATGCACTCCCCACCGCCGGCCGTGAGCGAAACGTCCCGGAGGGCCGCGAAATCGCCGAAGAATCGCCACAGTCCTTCGGCGCGCAGCATCAGTTCTTCACCGAAGCACGATAGTTGAGCGCGAAACCGATCGCCAGGATGGCCAGCGTTAAACCGAGAATCTCGTACTTGCGCGAATAAAGCCTCGGCATAATCTGGTCGAGCGTCGGACCTTCTTCAGCGGACTCTTGTGGCGGGCGCGCTGCCCGCAATGTGCCAGCTCCATCGATCTCGATCGCGTAGGACGTTCCCTTGAGCGTAAAAATGGATGCCTGTGTTGTCGGCTCCACGCCGTTCGATTCGAGCATCGGTCCGCTTGCCTTGACCCCCTTGGGAAAGACGAAGCGCACCAGCCCGTCGCGATGCAGAACTCTTCCTTTGAGCGTCTCGGGAACAAGGAAGGGGATCAGCCAGGCAAAGTCGACGCGTGTCTGCGGACCGAGGTCCGGAACCGTAATCTCGAACACCCCGGGTGTCCGCGTTTTCGCGATCGTTCCGTTCCGAACAGTGGGGGTACCCGCTTCCGGGGGAATCGCTACTTGCACTTTGCCGGTACCGGAGCCTTCGAGAATCATCGTCTCATTCACGTTCAGTTCCGTACCCGTCGGCTCGATCAGCATCATATGCTGTTGAACTTTAACTTCCTGAGCTAATGCCAAAGAAGAAATGAAGATAAGCGAAGCAATAATTCTAAACGGAGTCCTCATTTCTTCACCCGCGCTGCGGTACTGGCCTCAGCGGCTGGAAGCTTTGCCTTTAGTGCATCCACTTCGGCAAGAACTTCCGCAAGCTCTTTCTGCAAGGCCAGCTTCGATTTCTGATAGTCGTCGTCCGACATTTTCCCAAGCCGCAACTCGAACTGCAAATCCCGCAAATTTTCATAGATGCGAGCCTTTTTCTCATCCAGATATTGAAATGGAGAAACCGGTTCGGGCGGTGGGAGATCGCGTCCGCGGATCAGCAGGACATAGAGGAGGACAATCGCCGTCAGAGCGATTGCAATAACTGTCGCCATTTACGAATCGATATCCGCCAGGTCTTTCTCGGCGAGCGACTGATACCGCGCCGATACTGGGGCAGCGGGTACTGCGGATGGGCGCCGAAAGCGGCGAATGTAGAGGAATATCCCATAGAGCCCGGCCGCCAGCATAACGAACGGCATGAGCCATACGGATCGGTTGAATCCTTCAGCCGGCGGCGTCGCGAGCGCCTGTATACCTTGTTCCTTGACAAAGCTCTCGACGATCGCATCGTCGGCTGTGCCCGCCGCCTGCGCCTTCTCAATCCGTTCCCGGGCTCCACCCGCGTACGAGCAGCCGAGCATCTGGCAGTCGCCGACCGAGTTCTTACAACGCGAGCAGAGACAGGCCAACCTCATTCCCACGCGGCGGACATCGGGATCGTTCATCAACGACGCCGTTTGTCCCAGACACGCGGCGGCCAGCAACAGTACAGGAACGATTCTAGGGAACCGGTTCATGTTCCTTGGTCTCAATTCCTACCACTTCCGTTTTGGCATACTGCATCTTCACTTTAGATGGCACCAGACAGACCAACGTTCCAGCAAGCACTACCCAGAAGCCAATCCAGATCCAGGACACAAGAGGGAAGATGTAATTTTGAATGATCGCCTTGCTGCCGTCCTCGCTGGTTCCCGCGAAGTTGAGGTAAAGGTCTTCGTTTAACCGCCGCCGGATGGCCACTTCACTGGCAGGCTGGCGGCTGGCCTTGTAGACGCGCCGTTCGGGTTTCAGATCGCCCAGAAATTCGCCGTCGCGCCACACGCCGACGGTGGCGTGCTGCCAGATGTAATTCGGATACTCGCCTTCCTTGACCTCCTTCACCATCAGCTCATAGTGGCTCAGGGTGTATTTTTCGCCGATTGCCGTCTCGCTGGTGGTGTCCGCGTTAAACGCTGCTCCGGTGAAGCCGATGAACATGAACACGATGCCCATGTGCACCAGATAACCGCCGTAGCGCCGCGTATTCCGGTGCGTCAGCTCAATCATGCTGGCAACGAATCCGGTCCCGTCCTTCTTGCGGATGGCAAACGCGCCCTTAAAGAATTCAGCAACGATCGTCCAGGCCACGAAGAAGCACAGCCCGAAAGACATCAAAGCATAGAAGTGGCGCACGCCTGCCAGCGCCAAGGCGATCATGACGACAAACATTCCGATCGTCGGCACCATGAAATTTCGCCGCAATGCGTCGGTCGAGCTGCGGCGCCAGGCCACCAGAGGCCCCACGCCGGTCAGGAACAGCAGGAACAATCCGATCGGTACGTTGACGCGATTGAAGAACGGCGCATCGACGCTGACCTTTTCGTTGGTGACCCATTCCGAAATGATCGGGAACAGCGTTCCCCAGAGAACGGCAAAGCAGCTGGCCAGCAGGACGAGGTTATTGAAGAGAAATGCCGACTCACGGGAAACGACACTCTCGAGCGGCGTTTCGCTCTTCAGATAATCAAGACGGCTCAGAATGAAGTAGGTCGTGATGGTGATGCCGATAAACAGGAACACGATGAAATAGGTACCGATCGGCGACTGCGCGAACGAATGGACGCTGGATACCACGCCCGATCGCGTCAGGAATGTTCCAAAAATGCAAAGGAAGAAGGTCGCGGAAATCAGAACCATGTTCCAGACCTTCATCATTCCCTTCTTCTCCTGCATCATCACCGAGTGCAGAAAAGCGGTCGCGGTAATCCAGGGCAGCAGGGAAGCGTTCTCGACGGGATCCCAACCCCAATAACCGCCCCAGCCGAGCACTGCGTATGCCCATCCTGCGCCGAGAATGATTCCACACGTCTGAAACATCCACGTGACGATCGTCCAGCGCCGCGTGGTGTGAATCCACGAATCTCCCGGCTGGCGGACGATCAATGACGCGAGCGCGAACGCAAAGGGCACGACGAATCCGACGTATCCCAGGTAGAGCATCGGCGGGTGAATCTGCATCGCCCAATACTGCAGCAGCGGATTCAACCCCTGGCCATCGGGTACCGGCGTAATCGCCTTTCCGAAGGCCAGCATCTGAAAAGGACTGACCACGAAGCAATTCAAAATCAGGAAGAAAACCTGAGTCCCCGCCAGCGTCGCGACCACATAAGGAAAAAGCTTGCGGAACTTGCCGCGATTGGTAAACACCACCACGGCCGCATACGTGGCGAGCACCCAGCTCCATAGCAGCAGAGAGCCTTCCTGCCCACCCCACCAGGCAGTGAATTTATAGTTGGCGGGCATGTTGCGGTCGCTATGCGACGCAACGTAAGCAAAACGGAAATCGCTGGTTACCAGGGCATAAACCAACAGGCTGCTGGCCAGCGTTATCAGCATCCAAATTACGTATACCGCTCGCCGGCTGCTTTCGATCAGAAAAGGCTTCTGCTTCCATCCGCCGACGATAGAGCCGATAAATGAGTAAACTGCGAAGCAAAATGCAAGCAGAAGTGCGAGAGCGCCGAGGTTCTCCATCAAGAATTCCTAACTGACAGGCTTGGTCGCCGCGCCGTTGTATACAGGCTGTTGGTTGGGGCCTTTCAACTGTCCAGGCTTGGCCTCATATTTCGAAGCGCATTTCGCCTGAATTCGATTGGCGTGGAATGTTCCATCAGGCTGCAGCCGTCCGTCGGCCAATGCCTGCGCACCGTCGCGGAACGTATCCGGCAATGGATCGGAGCCCTTATAGAGCACGTTCAGTCTCTTCGAATCCTGATGAATGGTGAAGTGGACTTCCTTACCGATCCGCTTGATTGAGCCTTCCTCGACATCTCCGGCAACGCGCAAACGATGGTCCATCGCCTTTGCGCCCATCGCCTCTACTTCCGGGATTGTCTTGTAGTAAGCTTTCGCCTCATCGACACCACTTGCCGCCAGCCAGCCCAACGTGCCGAGCACAATGGCGATCAGAACGCCAAACTTGACCTGTTTGTTCATTGTTCCTAGCCCTTCATCCCCAAGTATACTCCTATAGAAATCTCGCCAAATCACAAAAATTATTGTCAAAAAAGAACGTTACGGTGTCCGTTTGCGAACAATGGCGTCGCGTTTCCGACGCACTCTACTATATTCGACCCAACGGAAAGCTATTTGGTTTTCAATATTTTTCCATCTGGGCGCAAACGTGCCAAACAACGCGGAAGTGATCGATATTCGTTATGCGTTCCGCAGCTTGCGGCTGAATCTGGGATTCACACTGCTGGCGCTCGCGGCGCTGGCGTTGGGAATCGGTGTCAATAGCGCCATCTTCAGCGTCGTCCACGGTGTTCTGCTAAAGCCCATGGCATATCCCGATGCTGACCGGCTGGTTTACATCACCCGGCAGTTTCCCGGAGGTCCCGCCCCCGCCATCAATGGGACACGATTTCTGAAATGGTCGTCCGCGCCGATCTTTGAGTCAGCAGCCGCCTTCGATGTGCTCGGTGCGGGAGCGAACGTATCCGTCGATGGGGAGCCGGAACAGGTACCGGCAATCCGGGTCACCGCCGCGTATTTCGATACCTTCGGAATTCCGCCCGCGGTCGGACGTGGATTTGAGGAAGAAGATACCCAACCAGGCGCTGCGAAGGTCGCAGTGATCAGCGATGGACTGTGGAAGAGACGCTTTGGTTCCGCAGCGTCGATTCTGGGAAAAACAATTACGCTAGCCGGCGATTCCTACGAAGTTGTCGGTATAGCCGCACCCGGTTTCCGAGCCTCTCCCGCCGCCGATGTCTGGACCCCTCTGGTCCTGCGCGCGGCCTCTGACGACACCGCCAATCAATTTCTCGCGGTTGGCAAGTTGCGCGATGGAGTAACTCTTGCCGCCGCTCGGGCGCAACTGCCGGCCATCAAGCAAGCTCTTCGCTCGGAGTATCCGCAAATGATGGGCGGCGACGAGACCATCGGGTTGCATCCGATTCGCGAATTCCTGACCGGCAGCGTCAAGCCCGCTCTGTGGCTTTTGCTTGCCGCCGTGGGGCTTGTTCTCCTAATCGCCTGCGCGAATATTGCCAACCTGCTGCTGGCGCGCGCGGCCGGCCGATCGAAGGAGATCGCCGTTCGCCTCGCGATTGGAGCGAGTCGCGGGCGAATCATCCGGCAGTTGATGACGGAAAACATGCTGCTGGCTTTGCTCGGCTCCGTACTGGGGCTAGTCGTTGGATCGTGGATGCTGGAGCTTCTGCTGCGGTTTAGTCCGGCAGGCCTGCCTCGCCTGGACGAGATTCGTATGGACGGAACTGTAGTCGTGGCAACGATCGGCATCTCGATTTTGACGGCGCTGTTGTTTGGCCTGGCGCCGGCGGCGCAGACCGCGCAGGTTGAGTTGAACGGGGCTCTTCGCGAGCAGGGAAGGGGAACAAGCGGCGGCGAACGCCGCGCACGGATGCGGCGCGTGCTGATCGTCGCTGAGGTTGCACTATGCATGGTACTCGTTGTCTGCGCGAGTTTACTGCTGCGCAGCTTTGCCGGCCTGCGATCGGTCGATGCCGGATTCGAGATCGATCGCATTCTTACCTTCAAAGTCGGGCTAACGCCTTCGCGCTATGGATCGTCGCAACGGCTGGGGCAGTTTTCAACAGAGTTTGCTCGACGCATCGAAACCATTCCCGGCGTTGAAGCAGCGGCAGGAATTACGAACCTTCCCTTGGAGATCGGCCCGGATATGACCTTCGATATCGAGGGGCTGCCGCGCCAGGGGAACAATCCCACCGGGGGCGCTCAATGGCGCGCCGTGACGCCATCTTACTTCCGCGCGATGCAGGTACCGCTGAAAACAGGCAGGGTGTACAACCGGAACGATACTTCCGGCTCAACGCCAGTCATCATTGCGAATGACGCGCTGGCACGCCGCTATTACTCGGGCCGGAATCTGCTGGGCGAGCGAATTACGATCGGGCGGCAGGATGGGCCAGCGTTCGTTCAGCTGCCGCGTGTCGTCGTCGGAATCGTCGGCGACGTTCGCGAAGTCGGCCTGGATCGCGAGGCGCCTCCCACGCTGTACGTGCCGGCAACCCAGGTTCCGGAGTCCATTACGCGATTGCTGGTCGCAGCGGTTCCCTCTGCCTGGGTCGTCCGCACACATCATGAGCCTCGGACCGTGCTTCCGCTGATCAAGGAACAACTTCGCCAGATGGACGCCACGATTGCCGTGGCTGAAATCAAAACAATGGAGCAGGTGGTCGCTACATCTATTTCGCAGCAGCGGTTCAACGCTCTGTTGCTGACCTTGTTCGCTATATTGGCACTCGGTCTGGCGGTGATTGGCATTTACGGCGTGATCTCGTACACGATTTCGCAGCGCACCCAGGAAATCGGAATCCGGATGGCGCTTGGCGCAGGGCCGGGCGAGACGCTTCGGATGGTGCTCGCCGAAATCATGAAGCTTGCCGGGATCGGCGTCGTCCTCGGCGTGACGGCCTCTCTGGCGGCCAGCCGGCTGCTGACTACACTTTTATTCGGTGTCTCGGCCACCGATCTCCGGACATACGCGATTGCGATCGCGGCTGTTTTGGCGGCAGCAGCGGGCGCAGCGCTTGTGCCGGCGCTCGGTGTGCTGCGCGTCGATCCTTCTGTTGCCCTTCGCTATGAACGTTGATGCGCCTACAGACCTAAAACTTCAGACTTCACGAACGCTTTCTTGATTAGTGCGATTTGGCCGGCGTGGTAGAGATTGTGCTGCGCGATACCGTGCAGGAGATAGTAAAACGAATACTCTCGTCCGGGTACCGTTTCTGTCAGCCGCGCATCGTTCAGCTTGGCGGTCAGACGGCACAGCCGCGCTATTTCATCCTGCAGGCGTCCGGTGTCGGCATCCCATTCGTTCTCCGGGCTTGGCCAATCCCCTTCAAACGGCCATTCCGGTATGGGCTTTCCTTCGATTGCATCCGCCGCCAAACTAAGCCAGGTCGTCAGGTGGAGGATGATTTCCCAAATAGAGTGAACGGAGTCGATCGGATGCGCCGCGGCTTCAGTTGCCTCGACATCGGTCAATAGCTCCGCCAGTGCGGGACCATGCCACGCATCGCCCCGGTAAGATCGAAGAATTTGATCGGCAATCCGTTCGGGCTCGCGCGTCATCGACGCCGATCGCCCTTCTTTTTCAAATCGAGCTTTTCGACAAACTTGTTCGGCGGCATCAATGCGAAAGCGAAGATCAGCGCCACGATGATCGCCATGATGACAACGACAATAAGAGGTCCAGTAGGCATATGCTTTATCGTTTCGGAACCGGGATTGCGCTTCCCAGATTAATCGAGCCGCCTCCCTCGCTGACGTAGTTGCGATTCCAGTCTGGAATTTCGACAGTGATGTCGCCGTTCACGACCGCCTGACAACCAAGCCGGGAGCGAGTCGTGAGGCCGGCGGCCATTTCCACACGATCCAGTTCGTCGTCATCAGCCTCAGATAAATTATCCAGGCCTTCCTTCACGATTACATGGCACGTCGTACAAGCGCAGGATCCGCCGCAGGCATGTTCTAAAGGAATTCCATGGGCGAGAGCAATATCAAGAACCGACTCCGGTTTCCCGTGATCCTGATATTCGAGTTCGCCTTTCTCGAATTCTACTGTGCGTCCCTCAGGGAGGAACGTAACTTTGGGCACACCTCAATTATAAAGTCCCGCGCCGTTCGCAGCCGATCTATCGCGCAGTCGTTCTATATTGAGCTAAATGAAGCTTGCTGGCGCTCTCTTGTTCATGACGCTTTTGGCGCCCGCGCAGTTTTTTCCGCCCGCCAGTAAAGAGACTTCGGCGCGGCTGCCGGTATCCGCTCCGGCAGGAGGTAAGCAGTTCGAGGTTCGTGGATGGACGGATACCGGCATCGACGTCGAGGCCGGAGACAGCGTCGGCATCACCGTAACCGGCACCGTGAACTATACCGAGGGCGGGGAAGCCGGGCCCGCGGGCACCAAGAAAACGTGGAAGGATCTGCTCCGGATCTTTCCTGTCAACAACGCGGGCCGGGGAGCGTTTATTGCGCGTTTCGGCGATACCGAAGCTTCGAAACCGTTTCTGGTTGGTGAAAGCCGCGAAGCTCCGGCACCAATGGCCGGAAGATTGTGGCTCGGCATCAATCAGCCGCAGAATGAACAACCGGCTGGCAGCTTTCTTGCGACGGTCGAGATACGCGCCGCCGGCAATAAACCGGAGCCCGTCGATGTCTCGAAGCTGGCTAAAGTCACACAGGCACAATTGGACAGTGTTCAAAACAGGGTCGTCGATAAAGACGGGACACAAGGTGACCGGGTGAACTTTATGATTGTCGGTTCTGAGCAGAAGGTCGTGAACGCGCTCTTATCTGCCGGCTGGGTGAAGGTGAATCGCACGAATCAGGATGCCGTCGTTGGCGCGCTGCTGTCCGTTCTCTCACGGCAGGGTTATGTCGAGTTGCCGATGAGCGAGTTGATGGTATTTGACCGGCCACAGGACTACGGATTCGCGATGGGCGATCCACTGGTAGTGATCGCAGCCAGGCATCACTTTCGGATCTGGAAAGCGCCGTTTACCGCAGACGGACAACAGGTATGGGTGGGCGCCGGCACGCACGATATCGGCTTCGACAAAGACCAGCGGAATAACGGGATCACGCACAAAATTGATCCCGACACCGATAAGGAGCGCGAGTTCATTGGCGAGTCACTGAAATCTACCGGGGAAGTGGCGCACACTTACTACCTGACGCATAAAGATCCGATCAAGAAAGCGAAAACCGCCCACGGAGGAGAGTTCTTTTCCGACGGACGGACGCTGATCATTGTGATGCGGCCGGACGGCACCGATCAGACGACAAGCTTTAGCAAAGTCTTCTGCTCTGTATTGAGCCAGAACCCGGACGGCGGCGAATGGGGGGCGTGTTCAAAGTGGCTGGAGGGCGCAAGCGGAGGCGGGGAAACACTCGGGCCGATT
>CAYTVP010000159.1:0-9785 GCA_964441675.1 uncultured Solibacteraceae bacterium
CCTCCCTGGGCCGGAGTACTTTCCACTGCGGGAAACCTCGTTTTTGGCAGCACAACGGAAGGACAGATCTTTGCACTTGCTGCCTCGAGCGGGAAGCCTCTGTGGCGATTCCAGGCGGGCGGTGCCGCCCGGTCGAACCCTATGAGTTACTCGGTTGACGGCAAACAGTACGTCGCTATTGCCATGGGAAATTCGCTTTACGTTCTGGGGCTTCCGTAGGCGCTAAGTGCTGAGTCCGTAGACTCTGTGACCGTTTCCCCAAACAAGCTTGCGGAATAGCTGCGGAGTTGTTGAAGCCTTCAGCAGCGTCAGCGTAGCCCGCGCCACGCACTGGCCGGCCAACCTGGCCGCCGCGGGATTTCTGGGCTGTCCGAGTCCGGACCCGTTGCCGTCTGCGCAGGCGCAATCGCTACCGAAAATCAGCTTATCCTGGTGACGCTTGAGAAAGTCCGCAGTGAACTCCGGATCTCGGGAAAGCGCGTTATTGCCGGAGTTCGCCGACATGTCGGCGAACAGATTGGGATAGTCGCCGAGAAGCTTGTCCGTCACACCCCCTCGTTTCACCGGTCCGGTTGGATAAGCAGCCTCGTTCGCATAGCTGGCGTCGATATTCGCCCAGAAGGCATCGGCGTGGCCGACAAAGCGCGTCTTCGGATATGCCTTCAGGACGGCGGCAAAATTCTTGAAGCCTGTGCCGTATGTTCCTTCGCCTTCGTAGTGCGGCACTTCCTGGAAGTGGATCAGGATCGGGACGTTCAGCTCGGCGGCTAGAGAATAGAGGCGGCGCAGCTCGGGTCCGTCCGCAGCCACGTGCGCCTTCAACTCCCCCAATCCGATCGCCCCCAGGCCTACCGCCTTACGCAGCGTTTCTTCGGCATCGGGTTGCGTAATGTCGGTGGCCGCGGACCAGACGAACCTTCCCGGATACTTGTCGAGGACAGCTTTCGCGCGATCCGTTGCGTTGCTGCGCGCCAACAGAATAGCCTTCTGGACGCCGCACCCGTCAATGTGAGTCAAGTTGGCGTCGACGTCCTGCTGCGGCGATTGTCTGAGATCGCGCCGCATATGCAGGTGAATATCGAGGACAGGCGTTCCCCACAAATCGGATGAGGAGGATTGTGCATCGACTCTCAGGGAGGAGCAGCCAGCCGCCGTCGCCCCCAGAAACGTCCGCCGATTGATGGTCGTCATGTTTAAGCCCCGATTGAAAATATCACTTGCTGGGTATGGGGCGCACGAATCCTCCTATATGTGCGTAAGATAGAGCCGTGATAACTCGACGAGCCTGGATTTCTACTGTAGCCCTGGCCGCCCGGGCCGGATACCTGGAGGATGCCGACACCCTGCTCCAGAAGCAGACGGAATCCGGTGAAGTCGAATCGGCCGCCCTGCTGGTGCGCGCTCCCAGCTTCGATCTAATGCGCGGCTACGGCCATGCTAAGGAATCCACGCCGTTTCTGATTGCCTCGATCACCAAGCCGATGACCGTATCAGCGGTTATGTTGCTGCGAGATGAGGGGGCGTTGAAGCTTGACGATCCAGTGCAAAAATACATACCGGAATTCGCCGGAGGGGCCAGGGCGAATGTAACGGTGAAGCACCTCCTGACGCATACCTCCGGCCTGCCGGACATGCTGCCGGAAAACGAAGATCTGCGAAAGAAGCATGCTCCTCTCTCCGCCTTTATCGCCGGGGCGTGCCGGACGCCGTTATTGTTCGAGCCGGGAACCAAGGTGAGCTACCAGAGCATGGGCATCCTGTTAGCGGCTTCGATTGCCGAGCGCATCACGGAGCAGTCTTTTCCCTCATTTCTCCGGACGCGCATTTTTACGCCGCTGGGGATGAGCGCGACGTCTCTGGGTCTCGGCGGACGGAAGATCGCCGATTGCGCCCGATCCCAGGTGGCCGAGGCCACCGATTGGGATTGGAACAGTCCGTACTGGCGGAATCTCGCGGCACCGTGGGGCGGAGCGCATTCCACTGTCGCCGACATTGCCGCATTCGCTTCCGCGTTCCGCGATCCCGATGCGACGCCATGGAAGCCGGGGACTGCGCGGGAAATGGTGACGATTCAGACGAGTGGGCTCAACGGCGCCTGGGGCTTGGGCTGGTCTCGCAATGTTTCTGGATTCGGCAAAGAATGTTCAGCCGCCACGTGGGGTCACTCGGGTTCGACCGGCACGCTGTGCTGGTACGATCCTGCCGGAAAGATGACATTCGTGCTTCTGACGTCAAAACCCGCGGCGCAATCGAGCAAAACTACGATCCGGCCGGTATCCGACCTCGCATCGTCGTTGCTTCACCCTCGGCATTAACTATCGAAAGTTGCGAGCCCGGATGGTTGTGGTTCCATAAAAAAAGGCCACATGCCCAAGAAAACTGTAGCCGGCTTGCTCGTTGAGACACTGGCCCAAGCGGGGATCAAGCGGATATACGGAGTCGCTGGCGACTCATTGAATGGCATTACCGACGTCATTCGCGAGCGGGACGATATTCAGTGGGCGATGGTCCGCCATGAGGAAACCGCGGCATTTGCCGCGGGTGCCGAAGCCCATCTGACCGGAGAGCTGGCGGCGTGCGCCGGCAGTTGCGGACCCGGGAACCTGCACCTGATCAACGGGCTCTATGATGCGCACCGCAGCCGTGTTCCGGTTCTGGCGATCGCAGCGCATATTCCCAGTCACGAGATCGGCAGCGGTTACTTTCAGGAAACGCGTCCCGAACTTCTGTTTCGCGAATGCAGCCATTACTGTGAAACGGTTTCACATCCGGAACAGATGCCGCGCGTTCTCGAGATTGCGATTCAAACGGCGGTTTCGCTCCGCGGGGTTTCGGTAGTCGTCATATCCGGAGATACTGCGTTGCAGGAAGCGGTCGCAAAAGAGCCGCGACTTCGGTTTCCGGTACCCGCTCCAACAATTTGTCCATCCGGTAGCGAGATTGAGAAACTGGCGGAAATCCTGAACCAGGGCCGCAAGATTACAATTCTTGGCGGTGCGGGTTGCGCGGGGGCTCATTCCGAGTTGATCGATGTAGCGGCCAAGCTGAAGGCGCCTATTGTGCACGCTATGCGCGGCAAGGAGTACATCGAGTACGATAACCCGTTCGACGTTGGCATGACGGGGCTACTCGGCTTCTCGTCGGGTTATCACGCAATGATGGATGCCGATACCCTGCTGATGCTTGGCACGGATTTTCCGTATCAGCAGTTCTATCCAGAGAATGCAGCGATCGTTCAGATTGATATTCGGGGAGAACAACTCGGCCGGCGTACCAAGCTGGATCTCGGCCTTATTGGAGATGTGAAGTCCACCTTACAACTTCTTTCTCCCAAGCTGCAGCCGAAAACAGAGGATAAGCACCTTCGCGATTCCCTCGAGCATTATCAAAAAGCCCGCAAAGGGTTGGACGACCTGGCCACCGGCGAGCCTGGCCGTAAGCCGATCCACCCGCAATACCTCACTCGAATGATGGATGAGGTTGCGAGCGAGAACGCGATTTTTACTTGCGATGTGGGGACCCCGACGGTGTGGGCCGCTCGCTACCTCACGATGAATGGGAAGCGGCGGCTGCTGGGATCTTTTACACATGGATCGATGGCCAACGCGCTGCCGCAAGCGATCGGGGCGCAGCTCACCTATCCGGACCGGCAGGTGATCACCTTGTCCGGCGATGGTGGACTGGCGATGCTGCTGGGGGACATGCTCACTCTGCAGCAGTTGAACTTGCCGATAAAGATCGTCGTTTTTCAGAACAATTCCCTCGGTTTTGTGGAGCTGGAAATGAAGGCGGCGGGATTTCTCGACTTTGCCACGGAGCTTCACAACCCGGATTTCGCCAAGATGGCGGACGCCGCCGGTCTCCTGGGACTCCGGGCCGAGACACCGGAGCAGGTGCGTCCCATGCTGGAGCAAGCACTGCAACACAACGGTCCGGCTTTAGTGGAGGTGTTGGTGAACCGTCAGGAATTGACAATGCCGCCCACCATTAGCGCGGATCAGGTACGCGGGTTCTCGCTCTACATGATCAAAGCCGTGCTGAGCGGCCGCGGCGACGAAATCATCGATCTCGCGAAGACGAACTTATTCCGGTAGCAGCCGGCATTGGACTAAAATCGAGCTTGACTCCGATGAAAGTCACACGGCGCATTTTCTTGGGGTGCTCGGTTGCGCCCATGGCCGCGACGGCGCAGACTCCGGCACCGGTTATTGTCGGCGGCGACTATGTCAGGCAATTTGAAGCCTGGATGACCGAGCAGGCTACCCGGCATTGGGATCGCCGCGACCAGTTGGTGGCATCTCTCGATCGCGACGGCCTGCGCGCGCGTCAACAGTATGTCCAGAGCACGATGCTGGAGCTGATCGGCGGCCTGCCCGGCGAGAAAACACCCCTGAATGCAAAAATAACCGGCGGATTCGAGCGTGAAGGCTACCGGGTGGAGAACGTCATCTTCGAGAGTCTGCCGGGTTTTCGGGTGACTGCGAATCTGTATCTGCCAACTTCGGGAGCGGCACCGTACCCCGCCGTCCTGGGCGTTGCCGGTCACTCGAATAATGGAAAGGCATCGTCGACATATCAGCACGCATTCATTGGTTTCGCCAAACGCGGAATCGCCGTGCTGGCCTACGATCCGCCGGGACAAGGCGAGCGGCTGGAGTATTTCGACTCTGCGATCGGCAGCTCGTTGGTCGGCGTAGGAGTACGGGAGCACATCATGGCCGGTCTGCAATGTCTGTTGACCGGACACACCTTCGCACGCTACGAAATTTGGGATGGCATCCGTGCATTTGACTACTTGCTTACGCGTCCGGAAATCGATTCGAGCCGGATCGCGGTAGCGGGAAACTCCGGAGGCGGAACGCAGGCCGCGTACCTGGCTGTTTTTGAACCGCGATTGGCAGCCGTCGTTTCTTCCTGCTATATGACGCGATGGCGAGAGCTCTGGTCCGGTCCGGGACCACAGGACGCAGAACAGGTCTTTCCGCGCTTTATTGAGAAAGAGTTGGATTTTGGCGATTTCATGTTCGCGCAGGCGCCGCGGCCATTCCTGATGACTACCGCCATCCGCGACTTCTTTCCCATTGAGGGAGCCCGTCAAACATTCAAGCAGACACAGCGGCTTTTCGACCTTCTCTCCGGCGGCGAGAAGGCTGGGTATTTCGAGTACGACGATACGCATGGTTGGTCGCAGCCGCGCCGCGAAGCCGCCAATCGATGGTTGGAGCGCTGGCTGAAGAAGAACGAGGCGGATGGGCGCGAGCCGGCAATTGAGACCGAGGAGGAAAGTCTTCTCTATGCGACCGAATCCGGCCAATTGGCGGATTCAGGCGGATCCGAAACGGTTGCCTCGCTAAACCGGAAAGAAGCTTCGCGTCTGAGAGCAGCACGTCCGGAGCTCACTTCGGACGCCGTTGTCCGCGCGATTGGCTTACGGCCGGCATCGGGCGTACCCGATGTTAAACAAGTGGGCACGGATTCGCGAGGACCGGTCCGTATTGAGAAACTGGAGCTTACTGCCGAAGGTGTTCGTATTCCGGCGCTGTTTTTCAATTCGGCTGCGTCTACCGGCTCGCGCTGTATTGTCCTGTTCGTTTCCTCATTTGGAAAAGACGACGCTGATGTAATGGAGCTGGCGCGTCGGGGCACCGCCGTTCTGGCGGTGGATCCACGCGGCGCCGGCGAGGGCTATGCTCCATCTGAAGGACGCGGATACAGCCAGGCATACCAGCTCAACGCGCGGGCGATGCTTCTCGGCCGCAACCTGACGGAGATGAATGTGGCAGATTTGCTCAGCGCCGCCCGCTACCTTCGCTCCAGGCCGGAAGCAAAACAAAAGCAACTAGCCTTGTTCGCCAAGGGCACGCGAGGACCCGCCGCCTTGATCGCGGCCGCGCTCATGCCGGAAATTCAGGAGGTCGTCGTCGAACGTTCGATTGTCAGCTACCAGGCTATCGTCGATGCGGATATCCATCGCGATCTGGAACGGCTCATTGTCCCGGGGATGCTCAAACATATGGATCTTCCCGACGTGATCGGCCTCCTACGGAACCGGAAGGTGACAGTAGTCTCTCCGGTGAGGCCGAATGGGACTCCGATGCTAATCAAAGATGCGCGGGAAGGTCTCGGCTCACGTGGTTCGTCTGCACAACTTCTAGCCAGGGGCGAGGGCTGGCCGATCAGCCGGGTTCTGCCGGGCTGGTTCGAATAGGGAGCCCGGGCTAACAAGGACAAGGCTCCCTCCGGGACGAGACGCTCTCCCTACAGTGTCCGCATGAAGGCCACGACGTCCGCCTTCTCCGGAGCAGTGAGGTTCAGTTCGAGGACGATGTTAAAGAATTCCACCGTATCCTCCAGAGTCAGCAGGCGACCGTCATGCATGTACGGTGCTGACTCCTTGATGCCGCGCAGCGGAAAGGTCTTGATCGGACCATCCGCCGAAGCCATCATGCCGTTGATCATTTTCGGCTTATAGAAGCGCTCCACCTGCAGGTTGTGCATCAGATTGTCGGTGTAGTATGGCGCGGCATGGCAAACCCCGCACTGGGCTTTACCGAAGAAAAGAGTTTGACCGCGAAGCTCCTGAGGAGTCGCCTTCTTCGGGTTTAACTTGCCGTCGACCACGCTTAATTTGGGCGCCGGCGGAAAGTCGAGCAGTTCTTCAAACTCGGCCATGGCGTGCACCTGGGTGCCGAGGTCGAGCACATTGACGCACTTATTTACCGCAATAACGGGGTCGCCGTCGAAGTACGCGGCACGCTGCTCGAACTCGGTGAAGTCCTCAATCGTCTTCAAGGCGCGTTGGGAGCCGAAGAGGCGCTGAATGTTGACGCCGCGCAGAGTGGGGGTTTCGATACGGTGGCGGAATTCCTGCGGGCGAATGTCTCCCACCAGGTGAGTGGATCCATTTGTGTGGCCGTTCGCGTGGCAGTCGAAACAGGTGACGCCGCGGCTTGGGCGCTCACTACGGCGATCCTCGGTCTGGTTAAACTGCTGTTGCGGAAAAGCCGTTACAAGCAGGCGCAGCCCTTCGAGCTGCTTCGGGTTTAAAACGCCACTGAATAGCTCATAGAAGTTGTCGATCGTGATGAGCTTGCCCTTGCTCACGTCGCCGAGATCGGGACGAGTGGTCAGGAACACCGCTGGCGGGAACTCGGGCATGATGTGATCGGGGAAATCAAAGTCGAGATCGAAGCGGGTCAGGTCGCGTGACTCCTGTTTTTTGATCTCGTCTATGTGGAACTTGGGAAACACCATGCCGCCCTCAGAATGATTGGGGTGGGGTAGTGGATAGAAGCCGGCCGGAAAAGCATCGGCGTCGCGGATCTGCTCCGGCGTCATCTTCGCGAGACTGTCCCAGGTGGTTCCGGGCTTGAGTTTCACGCGCACGCCGCCCTGGACCGGCTTGCCGCGCGTCATAGTCAAGCCCGGGACAGGTTTGTCGGAGAGATCGTAACGCTCGTTCAGGAGGTTCTGATGTGTCTGCATTACGCCGCTTTTGGCGGCGCTCATGCGGGACATGATGGACGAAAACGCCTCCGTGATAGCCACGGGAGCATAACTCGATTTCCCCGCCTCCTGCCCCATCACGCTGTTAAACGTGAGCGCCAGGAACGGTGTCAATCCCGCCCCAATGATCGTCTTCGATGCCAGTTTTTTGGGAAAGCGCATGGTTTACTCCTTTTCTGGTAAAGCCGTGCCTGGGCGCGCATTGAGTTGCTTTCGCACCATCAAGGAATGGCGCGGGTGCGGCCTGCCGGGAATCCATAGTAGCCGATTATATGCGCCGGGCTTCCTACCGCAACAAGATCTTCACGCTATCGGAGAATGAGATGGAAGCAAACGCAGGGACAGAACTGGTCAACCCGATACGAAATGAGCCAATAGTATCTTTATGTTACTGGCTAATTCATAATGCTGACCGGAGTTGACGCCACCGGCGAAACGAACCAAAATAGCTAGACAGCAGATCGGTCATAAAATGCCGCGGAGGATTGTGTAGTAATGGCGCAGTCAAGTGCTGCATCATCGGTTCTAGGCTTGATGCCAGCCTGTAGTGGGCTCATATTCCGGCTCAATGGGGAGTGGCATAAGCAAGCCCTCATCGGTTTTGCGGTGATCGTCCTTGCCCACTGGGCCGAACACCTGGCGCAAGCCTTCCAGATCTACGCGCTCCACTGGCCTATTCCGGAAGCACGCGGTGTGCTCGGACTGTGGTTTCCATGGTTGATCACATCGGAACTACTGCATTATGCCTACGCGCTGGTGATGCTGATTGGGATCTGGGTGCTGCGCAGCGGGTTCAAGGGCCGCTCGTACACCTGGTGGATGATCGCGTTCTGGATCCAGTTCTGGCACCACATCGAACACGGCTTGCTGCAGGCCCAGGCCATTGCGGGACACAATCTTATGGACGCGCCTGTTCCGACCAGCCTGGTGCAGTTGTGGATTCCGCGCGTAGAGCTTCACTTGTTCTACAACACCATCGTGTTCCTTCCGATGGTCGTCGCAATGTATTACCACATGTTTCCCAGGGCGGAAGAGGAGGCCCAGCACAATTGTGCCTGCGCTCTTCACGCCCGGGCGTGAGCCGGTACGCTATCCGATCCCACGGCGCCTACTTCTTGGCGTATTAGCGCAGGTAGCGATATCCGGTTGTTCGCGTCCGCGCCAGACAGAGGACGACAATATTCACGTTAGTGTGGTCGTCACGCCCCACCCTCCGGTAACCGGAACAGCTCATGTCGAGATTCTTCTTCATGACGCAGAGGGACTGCCGGTGGAGGCGAAAACGGTGAAGCTGGAAGGCAATATGTCTCACGCCGGCATGGTGCCCAGTGTTGCTGCGGCCCGCCGCGACCGGCAAGGGCGCTGGCTTGCAGAGCTGGATCTCACGATGGGTGGCGATTGGGTTTTGCTTGTTCAGGCAGAGCTTGTCGACGGGCGCGAGATCGAACGCACAGTTCGGCTCTCCGGAGTAATGTCGCGATGACTGGCGCCGGCTTACGGACCGAATCCCGGTCACCCGATTTTGATCTTCTGCGTGTGCCTGGCGTAGGGGCGCTCCTGCGCCGGCCAGCAACGCGAACGGCCGCGCGTCTCCTGCTTCTGGCTCTTGCCCTGACGATGATGCTTCAGGGCTGGTTCGGCTCGCAGCTTGCGCCAAAAAACCTTTCGACCCTGCTAACGTGGGTGCACTATCGCGGCTTGCTGGTCCTGGTGCTGCTGTTTGCCGGGAATGTATTCTGCTATGCCTGCCCGATGATGCTGACCCGGGACGTTGCTCGGCGGTTCTTTCATCCCGTGTTCCGCTGGCCGCGCCGCTTACAGAACAAATGGATCGCGGCGCTGTTGTTTGCAGGAATTCTTTTCTTATACGAGCTGCTGGACTTGTGGAGCGACCCCTGGCTAACCGCATGGCTGATCGCGGGTTACTTCGGAGCGGCCCTTTTGGTAGACGTGCTGTTTCACGGCGCTTCCTTCTGCAAGTATCTTTGCCCCGTAGGCCAGTTCAGTTTTCTCGCTTCGACCGTCTCGCCGCTCGAAGTAGCCGTTCGCGATCGCCCTGTCTGCAACAGCTGCGCCACCAAGGACTGCATCCGCGGCGCGCCGGCAACCGACACACGCGCAGCACAGCGCGGCTGCGAACTGAAGCTGTTTCAGCCATACAAAGTCGGCAACCTCGACTGTACGTTCTGTCTCGATTGCGTCTATGCCTGCCCCCATGACAACGTGGGAATTCGGGCTCGTCTCCCCGGCGCAGAATTGGAAGACCCGCGGCCCCGCTC
>CAYTVP010000160.1:0-2279 GCA_964441675.1 uncultured Solibacteraceae bacterium
TGTACCGATAACACCGTTCACGTATTCGACACAGCGACATTGAAGGAGCTGTTCAAGATCGGCAACCACGAGAATTGGGTCCTTTCGACGGCCTTCAGCGTGGACTCGAAACGCTTTGTTTCGGTTAGCGGAGACCGTGCCGCCAAGCTGACTGATGCAAACTCGGGTGCTTTTCTCGAGAACGTGAACCTGCTCCGCGGCGAGCTTGCCGCCGTAGCCCGCCACCCGAAAAAGGACGTGGTTGTATTGGGCGGCGAAGATCGATATCCCTATATCTATCTTCTCGACCGGCCGCGAAACATGAAGATCGCAGACGATACGACTCTGGTCCGGAAGCTGGACCATCAGGATGGACCGATTACGGCGCTCGATTGGTCGCCAGATGGATCGTTGATTGCCGTCGGCGGCGCGTCGCCGAGCGTCAATCTATACACCGCCGAAACGGGTGAGCGGCGTGCTTCTCTTACCGGTCATGCCGCGGGCATTTACGCAGTTGCATTCGCACCTGATGGGGAACGGATTGCTACGGGCGGCTTTGACGGCAAAGTGCGGATCTACAGCACCAAGGACGGGTCGCTCGTCAAGGATTTCATTCCTGTTCCGTTATCCAAGGGCGAATCTGGGGAATCCGGAGGAACGCGATGAGATACCTCGTCGTTCTGGCGGCCATTGCCACGCTAAACGCACAACCGTCCATCAGCGAGTTGCAACCGCGTGGAGCGCAAAAAGGCCGGCCGTTCACGCTCACATTAGCTGGAAAGAACCTCGACGAAGGCGGAACGATCATCTCCAGCCTCCCGGCCACATTCACGCCCCTGGCGCCCGAAAAAACCGGCATGCAGGGCCGCTATGCAACATTTCTGGTCGAGCCATCGTCCGAATGGGTTGTCGGTACTTACCCGATCCGCATCAAGACAGCGACCGGCATCTCGAACATTCTGCTGTTCAGCATCGGTGTATTTCCTGAGGTCGTCGAAGAGGAGTCTCGTCCCGGCTCGCTTCCCCACCAGAACGATTCGATCGAACAGGCGCAGACAATTCCCAACTCCGCGGTAACCCTGAATGGGACGTTGAAGGGGCCCGAACGCGACTTCTACCGGCTTCAGGTGAAGGCGGGCGAACGACGGGTTTTTGAAGTCGATGCGAGGCGCTGCGGGTCGGCGATCGATCCGGTGATCCGTGTGCTGGACGGGTCCGGAAACGTGATTGCGCGTTCCGAAGATGAACCGATGCTCAATCTCGATGCCCGGCTGGACGTCACATTTCCCAAGGACGGCTTTTACTACATCGAAATACACGATGCCCGCTTCTCCACACAGGGGCAAAATTTTTACCGGCTGAAGAGCGGCTCATATGCCTACCCGTCGGAAATCTTTCCGCTGGGAGGACGCCACGGGGACGAGGTCGAAGTTTCCCTTTCGGGAACAAAGGTGAAAGCCGACCTTACAGCTGTCAAGACCAGCCAAACCTTCGTGAATCTTCCCGACTCCCCCGCCCTCCCGCTGCCTTTGGCGGTGGGCACATATCCGGAATTGCAGGAACCCATTACCGCGCCGCTGACCCTTCCGGTGACAGTGAATGCCCGTTTGTCCAAGCCGGGCGAAATCGATCGTTACGAGTTGCCGGTGAAGGCCGGGGATCAGGTGTTTTTCCGGTTGCAGGCGCGCGAGTTGGGGACGTCGAAGATTGCGGGGTTGATCACCGTATATGACGACAAGGGAAAGCGCCTTGCCTCCGCAGGCGATGGACCCCTTCCCGTTGATGTCGCCGCAGTGCAGGTCAGCAGCCGGACGCTTGGCGACCCCTATCTTCCGTTTGAAGTACCCGAAGGCGTCGAGCGTCTCAAAATTACAGTTGAAGATCTGGCTCAGCGGGGAGGTCGCAACTACGCGTACCGGCTGACTGTCGACAACACTCCGTTCGATGTTGAGGCGACGATCCTGACGCCCTACGTCAACATTCCTGCCGGCGGCACAGCGTTGGTTACGTTCAATGTCGAGCGCCGCGGATACGGCGGTCCGATCCGTATTGAGCCGATCGGTTTGCCCGAGGGTGTTGTGGCTGCCGGGGGAACGATTCCCGGTGAATTGCCCGACCCGATAAACCGGACAGCTACGCGCCGTGCGATTGTTACGCTCACTGCGCGCGCGGACACGCAGCTTACAGCAGGCGAGGTCGGCTTCCGGGTGTCGGGCTCGACGGCAGTTGCCATCCCGCCGAGCGCGCCCACTGCCGCCCTGCGGGAGATCTCAAGCATGGATCAGTTTTCGAAGTGGCCG
>CAYTVP010000160.1:2289-9066 GCA_964441675.1 uncultured Solibacteraceae bacterium
CTTCCGGGTGATCGGAACCAGCGACAAAGGCCAGCGTCTCGAACGAATTGCTTCCGGGATCGGCTATTCCATCACGGTTGCGGGAGCGACTGCGCAAGGAGTCGTCGACCGCCAGAGGCCATTGACCGGAGCATGGCTCGGGTATCAGCTGCCCGTAGCCCTGACGGAACCCCCGCCTGCTACGCTCTCGCTTGTCCTCGAGAAGGCAGAAAAGAAAGAAACAGGATATGAATACCGCTATCGCTGGACCTGGAACGTGCGCGACGAGATGCAGCCACTGCCCGAGCAGGTGACGGTACAGGTTCCAAACTTTATCGACTTTCGTACGACCGAAATGGCTGTTGACAAAGAAAACAAGAAGACAGGGACATTTCGAGTAACTTCCACCAAGAACACGTTGCCGGCAACATACGATATCGGAATAAGCGGCCGTCTGATGGTCGGCGGAACGCCCGAGGACATTTACTCTCCGCTGCTCGAGCTTCGTGTTTCTGCGATTGAGGACAATTCGTCAAATGCGACTGCGCCTACTGCTCGCTAGCCTGACCGCCGTTATCGCCGCCGGCGAGCCTGTGACGTTTCTCCGGGACGTCGCTCCCATTCTCAATAAAGCCAGCTGCACGTCTGGTCCATGCCACGGCGCCGCGAAGGGCAAAAACGGATTCAAGCTTTCTCTACGCGGGTACGACCCGCAGTTCGATTACGCATCGTTGTTGTACGATCTCGCCGGCCGTCGCTTCAACCGCGCGGAGCCGGAGCGCAGCCTGATGCTCGCCAAGCCGGCACAGAAGGTGCCTCATGGCGGCGGCCTCCGCTTTGAAGCGGATTCGGACTACTACAAGACCATCTACAACTGGATTGCCCAGGGAGTGCCGTTTGGCGACCCGGCCAAGGATACGGTTGTCGCGCTCGATGTGGAACCCAAGGAAGCGTCGATGCCGAAGCCAGGCGAGTCGGTTCAGGTTCGAGTTTCAGCTCGCTATGCCGATGGTCAAACTCGCGACGTGACAAGGGAGGCGACGGTCGAATCGAACACCCCTGATGTTGCGAAAGTCGACGCCTCCTCAAAAGTCTCCGGAGAGCGCATCGGTGAAGCCACTTTGCTGGTCCGCTATCAGGGGAAATTTTCCACAATCCCCGTCACCATTCTCAATCCCAAACCCGGCTTCGCCTGGAAGACGCTTCCCCAGCACAACTTTATCGATAAGCATATTGACGCAAAGCTCCAGAAGCTAAAGATCCAGCCGTCGCAGGTTGTGGATGACACGACTTTTCTCCGCCGCGTCTCTCTCGATCTCACCGGCCAACTGCCACCGGCAGACGAAATTCGAGCCTTTCTGGCCGATCCCGCACCTGCGCGGGCAAAGCGGGCAAAAAAGATCGATCAGTTGATCGCCAGCCCGGCGTTTGCGGACCACTGGACCGTTAAATG
This sequence comes from uncultured Solibacteraceae bacterium, assembly GCA_964441675.1. Taxonomy (GTDB): domain Bacteria; phylum Acidobacteriota; class Terriglobia; order Bryobacterales; family Bryobacteraceae; genus JAPKYZ01. Next base: position 3,722 of record CAYTVP010000160.1, read on the forward strand.
GGGCGATCTGTTGCAGTCATCCCGCAAGTTTCTAGGCGAGAAGGGAACGTATGGTTTCCAGGAATGGATTCACGGCGCGGTGGCGTCAAACAAGCCATACGACAAACTGGTGCGGGAGCTGCTGACCAGCCGCGGAAGCTCCTACGACGATCCCGCGGCAAATTACTTCCGGACCACGCGGGAACCCAAACCCACGATGGAGAAGACGACTCAGGTTTTCCTGGGTGTGCGGATGGTGTGCGCACAGTGCCACGACCACCCGTTTGAGCGTTGGACGCAGAATCAGTATTACCAGATGGCCGCATTCTTCTCGGTTGTAGGATTGCGCCCCGGCTATGAGATCGGGGAAGAAATCATCTATGACCAGCGGGCTGACTACGAGATGAAGCACCCCAAGGATAGCCGCGTGGTCGCTCCCGAGTTTCTGATTGCGTCCGCGGGGCCGGTAAAGATTCCAAACGATTCCCGCCGCCGCGATGCACTCGCCGATTGGCTGGTTTCCAAGGAAAATCCGTTCTTTGCGAAGGCGATCGTGAACCGTGTCTGGAGTTACTTTTTTGGAAAGGGCATCATCGATCCGGTCGACGATATTCGCGCTTCGAATCCACCGGTGAATCCCGCCCTGCTCGATGCGCTGACGAAAGACTTCACCGATCACGAGTTCGACCTGCAGCATGTGATGCGGACCATCACCAATTCGCGCGCCTATCAGACATCGTTCGTAGCGAACGAATGGAATCAGACGGACGCCGACAACTTCTCTCATGCGATGCCACGCCGCTTGAGCGCCGAGCAGCTGATGGACGCGGTTACCCAGGCTGCAGGAGCACGTCCGAACTTTCCGGAGGTGCCCGAGGACACGAATGCTTCGCAGCTCCCGGACCCTCATATCGCCCCGGACGGATTTCTGGATCTCTTCGGACGAGCGACACGCGAATCGGCTTGCGAATGCGAGCGCCGCACGGACTTCAGTCTGCCGCAGGCGTTAAACCTCGTCAACGGACGGACGATTTCCGACGCGGTTGCGGATCCGAAAGGCCGTATCGCGAAGAACATTCTCGCCGGAAAATCCGACGCGGAAATGGTTGAAGACTTGTATCTGGCAACGCTGTCGCGCTTTCCGGTAAAGGCGGAGACGGAAAGCGGCGTGAAGTATCTCTCCGCGGGGCCGCGCGCGCTGCGCGCCCAGGATTTGCTGTGGGCGCTGCTCAACAGCAAAGGGTTCCTCTACAGTTACTGAAAAAAGGAGTTGATGTCATGTTGAATATTCCTGGACGGCCTGGACAAACCTGCGAGGGACCCACCCGCCGCGAACTGATGCGCATCGGTTCGCTGGGCCTGGCCGGCCTTCACCTGCCCGGCTTCTTTCTTTCGCAGCGAGCGGCGCAAGCCAACACGGTGGCCGAGAAGTATGCCGGCGCCCGCGGATTCGGCAACGCCAAGAATGTCATCATGATCTTCCTGCAGGGCGGTCCCAGCCACATTGATATCTGGGACCCCAAGCCGGACGCTCCCGCCAACATTCGCGGCTTGTTTAAGCCGATCAAGACCAAGATTCCGGGGACGTCCATCGGGGAGCACATGCCGATGATGGCCCAGGCGCTGGACAAGGCGACGTTGATTCGCTCGATGAGTTACACGCCGAATGGCTTGTTCAACCACACAGCGGCGATCTATCAAATGCTGACCGGCTATCCGCCAGACAAGGTCTCCCCGTCGGGACAGCTGGAGCCCCCGAACGCCGCCGACTTTCCGACAGCCGGTAGCCACATCAGCAAACTAAAGCCTCCGACCGATCCGGTACTGCCGTTCGTCGAGCTTCCCCGCCCCTTGCAGGAGTCCGGCATTATCGGTAAGGGCGGTGCTGCCGGCTTCCTCGGCAAGGCATACGATCCGTATCGTATGTACCAGGATCCGGCGGAGAGGGTGACGCTCGAAGATCTTTCCCTCCGGAAAGAGATTCCTCCGGATCGCCTCAAAGATCGCTTCGAACTGCTCAAGGGAATTAACGGTTCGATGCCCGATTTAGAGAAGGCCTTGAATGCGGCGGCAGTCGACGAGTACTACGGCAAGGCTTACGACCTGGTGTTGAGCGGCAAAGCGCGGGATGCGATGGATCTTGGGAAAGAGCCGGACAAGGTGCGCGACCGCTACGGGCGGCACACATTCGGACAGAGCGTGTTGATGTCACGTCGGCTGATCGAAGCCGGAACAAAGTTTGTACAGGTAAACTGGCCGTCGGTCGCCAACGGCGACCCGGAGAAGACGGCGTGGGATACGCACTCCGCAAATTTCGCTCCCCTTAAGAATTTGCATTGCCCGAAGCTCGACCAATCCCTCTCGGCGCTTCTCGAAGATATGGACCAGCGCGGATTGTTGAAAGAAACATTGGTCGTCGCCATCGGCGAATTTGGCCGCAGCCCGCGCATGGGCGTTTCGACAAGCGGCAACAGCAATAGCCCGGACGGCCGCGATCACTGGCCCTACTGCTATAGCGGCGTTGTCGCCGGCGCCGGCATCGCGCGAGGAATGCAGTATGGCGAATCGGATGCAACTGCTTCGAGTCCGAAGGATAAACCGGTCCATCCGAACGACCTGCTCGCCACTCTTTACTACGCTCTTGGGATCGATCCGGATATGGAAATCCGCAACCATCTGAACCAGCCGCGGGAGTTGGTGAAAGGCAAAATCGTAACCGATTTGTTTGCTTGAGCCGCCTCGGTTGCTTGCGGTACGGACGCACGCCATTTGTTTGCGTAATTAAATCTTGATATCTGGATCTACATATCCTATTATTGGGAGGCGATGTTCTCCCAAACCACCGACTACGCATTGCGTGCCATCGTAACGCTGGCAGGAGATGCGAACGTTCCGTGGACGGCGCAGGCCATCGCGACCAAAACACTGGTTCCCGCGGATTATCTGATGAAGGTGTTGCAACCACTTTCGAAGGCCGGGCTCGTTGTCGCGCAACGCGGCCGGGGAGGCGGTTTTCTCCTGGCTCGCCCGGCAGATCAGATCCAGGTGCTTGAAGTGATTGCCGCAGTCGACCCCATACGGCGAATTAAGACCTGTCCGCTCGGGCTCAAGGCGCACGGGACAAACTTGTGCCCGCTGCACCGCAAATTGGACGATGCTATCCGGCTGGTAGAAGAAGCATTCGCATCGACAACCATTGCCGACATCCTAGCCGATCCGAGCCCGATTCGTCCGCTGTGCCAGGAACAAGGAGCACTATGTCATGTATAAATGGCAAATTGGCGGTGTCCTGCTATGCGCCTTGGCCGCGACCGTGGCTATTGCGGGGCTCGAGGGCTCTTATGTCGTCCCACTCGATCACGGGGCGATTGAGTATGCGACTCGTCCTTTGACGGATCCAATTGCGAAGCTTCAAAAGCGAATCAATGCCGGCGAGCTGCATCTGGATTACTCGGAGAACAACGGCTATTTAGCCTCGGTATTGAAGGTCCTCGACATACCGCTGGAATCGCAGGTGCTCGTCTTCTCGAAAACCAGTTTCCAGGCACCTCGCATTGCGCCGCGTCTTCCCAGGGCGCTCTATTTCAACGATGACGTGTCGGTCGGGTGGGTGCGCGGCGGCGACGTACTCGAAGTCGCGTCTGTCGATCCCAAACAGGGCGTTATCTTCTATACTCTGGATCAGGAGCAAGGGAAAAAACCCCGGTTTGAGCGCCGCGATACGTGTTTGCAGTGCCACGCCAACGGATCGACGCTCGGTGTACCAGGCTTGGTTGTCCGGTCCATTTACCCGGAGCCTTCCGGCATGCCTTTGTTCCAGGCAGGGTCGTTCGTTACTGACCATCGAAGCCCTTTGAGCGAACGCTGGGGCGGATGGTATGTGACCGGGAAGCACGGCTCGCAGACGCATATGGGTAATGCGATGGTCCGCGACCGTGACAAGCCGGATCAACTGGAAACCGAAGGAACGCAGAACGTCGTAGACTTGCGCGGGCGTCTCGACACCGGCGCTTATCTGACACCTCACAGCGATATCGTCGCGCTCATGGCTCTCGAGCACCAAACACGGATGACCAATTTGATTACCCGTGTTGGGTTCGAGGCGCGACTCGCTCTCTATGACAACGCGGCAATGAATGAGATCCTGAAGCGGCCGGAAGGCGAGGTCTCCGAATCGGTGACGCGCCGGGTCAACTCCGCCTCCGAAGAACTTGTCCAATACATGCTTTTTTCCGATGAACTGCGGCTGACTGAGCCGATCGAAGGCGCATCCGGGTTTACCGAGGCATTCCAGGGCGGAGCGGTACGCGATAGCCAAGGCCGATCGCTGCGCGATCTTGACCTTAAGACACGGCTGCTGCGATATCCATGCAGCTATCTCATCTACTCCGAGGCGTTCGATGCCATGCCCGCGATTGCAAAAGATCGCATATACCGCAGGCTTTGGGAAATTCTGTCGGAGGGAGACGCCAGTCCCAAGTTCGCTCATTTGTCGAAGACCGATCGCGCGGCAATCCTCGAGATCCTGCGAGCTACCAAGAAAGAGCTGCCGGACTACTGGCGGCAAATGACACACCCTAAAACCTAAGACTGAAATTCCTGTAGAGTAGTCTGGGTCACGATGTAAGCTGGCCGGTGATATGCCGAATCGGAACCTGGCGCTTGGTACCATCTCGTTCGCAATCTGCTTCGCGGCTTGGGGCCTGATCAGCGCATTTGCGCCTGGCTTCCAAGGCGAGATGCAGCTTTCCGCGCAGATGCGCGCGTGGCTGATCGCGGTACCCGTTTTGCTGGGGTCGCTCGCCCGTATTCCGATGGGCCTCATTACGGACCGGTTAGGCGGTCGGCTTGTATTTACAGCTCTTCTGGTCATCGTTGCGATCTCGGCCGCTATCGTGCCGCTGGCTCGCGATTTCAATCAGCTTGTCTTCTACGCATTTCTGCTGGGTCTCGCTGGATCTTCTTTCGCGGTTGGCGTCGGTTTCGTCTCGCAGTGGTTTCCGCCCGAACGCCAGGGTACGGTACTCGGTATTTACGGCCTCGGCAACATGGGGCATTCGGCCGCCGTATTTCTCGGGCCGGTTGCCGCGGCGCAGTTTGGGCGGGATGCAGTATTCTTCGGGACTGCCGCGCTCGCAGTAGTCTGGGCGTTTCTGTTCTTCGGCCTGGCGCGGAATGCTCCACGAACGGCACCGCTCGCGGGCTTTGGCCCAATGCTCCGCGTGATGGTGTCCGAGCGGCTGGCGTGGGCACTCTCGGCGTTCTACTTCCTGACGTTCGGCGGATTCGTCGCTTTCTCCATCTACCTGCCTTCACTCCTGCGCGACGAATTCAACCTGAGTTTGGCGGATGCCGGATTCAGAACC
>CAYTVP010000160.1:9076-9774 GCA_964441675.1 uncultured Solibacteraceae bacterium
CGGGGTTTGTGGTTCTGGCGACGCTGGTGCGGCCCATCGGCGGCATTCTCTCGGATCGGATCGGTGGGGGACGCGTTTTATCGGGCGTCTTCCTCGGACTGATCCCGTTCGCTTTATTGATGATGTGGCCCTCGATCCTTCCCTTCAGCGTCGGAGCGCTGGGATCGGCGGTGATTCTCGGTCTCGGCAACGGCGCCGTGTTCAAGCTGGTGCCGCAGTTTTTCCCTTCCTCGACGGCGACGGTCACGGGACTGGTAGGCGCAATGGGCGGCTTGGGTGGATTCTTTCCGCCGCTGCTACTTGGTTTCTTCCGCGATAGCATGGGCGCGGTATGGCCCGGCTTCATTCTGCTGGCTGCGTTTTCCGCCGCGATGTGGTTACTGAATCGAAGACTTTTCGTAACGCGCCAGCAGGTGGACGAACGCGTACTGGCACCGGGAAAGGCGCGGGTAGTGGAGCGCTTCCGTGCCGGCGCGTGGGCGTCCATGGCGACGGCCCTGCTCGCTGCCGCCATTGTCGTCGGTTCGCGCAATCTTGAGAATTTCGACCCGGCACTGGTGATCTATACGTTCGCCGTAATCTTCGCCACTTGGGGAATCGTCTACCACTACGCTGTCTGGCTGAATAAACCTCCCACGCGCCGCTTTTTCGAGCGAACATTTGAACTCTTCGGCAGGCTTGGACCGATGCGCGCGCTT
>CAYTVP010000161.1:0-9760 GCA_964441675.1 uncultured Solibacteraceae bacterium
GCTGCCCAGTGTCAGGACTACATTCTCCGCGCCCATCGCCTGAATTCGCTCAACCGCGTCAATGTAATGGCTGCGAGCCAGCAAGGCGCGGTTCAACAGCCGTTCGGCCTCCTGCTGGTTCGGAGTGACTACTGTCGGCCGACCCTCAATCGCGTGCAGCAGAGCCTCGCCGTCGGCGTCGACTAATGTTTTGACATTCGCCTGCCGCGCATCCTCAATCAACTGTGCGTAAAAATCCTGCGGAACGCCGGGCGGCAGGCTGCCGCATACCATCAGCCATTTGGCCTTGGGCAAGCGGCGCTGCAGATGCTCCCTTACCCGCTGAACTTCTTCTTCGGACATTTCCGGACCCAGTTCGTTCAGCTTGATCGTCAACCCATGCTTGTCTGTGATCGTGAGATTCCGGCGAATTTGTTTGGCGATCGAAACGAAGTCCGTTTGGAATCCTTTTTCGCGCATGAACTCCTGCAATCGTTCGCCATTCTCGCCGCCGCAGGTCGCCACCGCCACCGTTCTGCCTCCGAACGAATGGATCACCATCGATGCATTGATGCCCCGGCCGCCGGGAGTATTGCTGATCTGCAGAATGTATGCGCGATCGTCGAAGACAAGACGATCCGTACTGACATTGCGGTCAAGGGCTGGGTTCAGAGTAACGGTGAGAATCAAACCTGAATGCTACCTTGAAAATTGCCCCGGCATCCACTGCTCACTGCCTATTTGGCGCTTGCCGCGGTCTGTTTTTTCTGGGGGACGTCCTATTTGGGAATTCGGATGTCTCTCGAAACATTCCCGCCCATGGTTCTGCTCGCAGCGCGATTTCTCCTCTCCGGCGGAATTCTTCTGTTGATTGCCCGGGCCCGCGGCGTCCATTTTCCCGATCGCGCCCAGGCGTTGCGAATTGCAATCAACGGTGTCATGACCCTTGGCGTCGGCAATGCTTGTCTGGTCATCGCAGAGACACGCATCGCCAGCGGCCTGGCGGCTCTTTTCATCACTACGGGCCCCTTCTATATGGTTGCCGTCGAATCGCTCATCCCGGGTGGCGCGAGGCTTCATGCGCCCACGATTGCCGGCATGGTGGTTGGTTTCGCCGGCGCAGCGCTGCTTGTTACCCGCGGGGGAGGCAACCTGGAATCGGATCTGTGGGGGTTTGCCATCCTCCAACTCGGCAATCTGGGATGGGCACTAGGTTCCATCCGCCAGCGCCGGCTTCCACGCCTTTCCGATCCTGTATTGAACGGCGCGATTCAGCAATTCGCGGTGGGACTGTTGTATGTGATACCCGCGATGATCGAACAAGGGCCGATCCATTGGAGCCAGCGCGGCGTACTGGCACTGCTGTATCTGACCGTTTTCGGTTCCATTGTCGGTTACAGCGCTTATCAGATTGCTCTAGACCGTCTGCCGGTTGCGATCGTGTCCTTGTACGCCTATGTCAACCCCGTGGTGGCGGTTTCGCTCGGGTGGGTTTTCTACCGGGAGCCGTTCGGCTTGCGCGAAGCGGCGGCAATGATCACAATCTTTATCGGAGTTTGGCTGGTCCGGAGGTTTGCGTCGCGAAGCTAAACGGTCGGACCGTCTTTGTTCAGCAGCTTTGCCCCCACCGCTCCGCCGACACTCGACGCGACCGTGTAGGTCATGAACAGCGCTGCGAGGGTGAGAATCAGCGCCATCACGATCGCAGCGGGATTCTCCAGCAGCCGTTCGATTTCCGCGGAAGGTATGTTCTGCCCGACCATCGGGTTGCGGTAAACCTCCATCAGCTTGTCCGGGCCAATCAACGCGATCGACAGCGTCGTAATGACGGTGACAATCACGAAGCTCAACACACCTGTGATCCAGCCCAACCGTGCCCCGCCGCGAATGCTAACCGGCACCCCCGTGCGGCGCTTGTAGAGCCAAACCGCGAAACCTCCGGAGGCAACCGAGAGTCCGATGAACATCAGCACCTGGAGCGGCGTGGATTGCAACAGCGCGGTCAGATTGTTGACGAAAATTCCCAATCCGGCGACGAGAAAACCCACGCGCACCGCCACGCCGTTCTTGAAGCTGATTTCGGGAGGAGGCGCCGAAGCCTGCGCTTGGACGATCGGCTCAGGCCCAACTACCGGTGCAGGTTCCGGTACGATAACCGGCTCTTCGCGAAGGGGCCGCCCGCACTTATGACAGAAGCGCGCGCCTTCCACTGTCAGCGCTCCGCATGTGCAGTATTCAGGCACAAACTCAGTGTAGCGCTGTGCTAGCCTTCGGAGTTCATGCTTATTCTCGTGCTTGCAGAAAAAGACGATCCAGCGCTTGGTGTACTGCAAACGATCGATGCGGAGTTTGTCTTCGGGGGAGATCCGCAGTTGTTTAGCGCGGACCAACTGGAGCGGGCTGAAGTGGTCCTGAACGGCAGCCATGATGCGCAGACGCTACGCGCTCTCTGGCCGAAGCTTCATTCCGTGAAATGGATTCATTCGCTCTCGGCCGGGGTCGAGGATATTCTGTTTCCCGAACTGCGGGAAAGCAGCATTCCTCTGACGAACGCGCGCGGAGTCTACAAACGATCGTTGGGTGAGTGGGCAATGCTTGCAATGCTTTACTTCGCTAAGGACGTGCCCCGTCTGATGGCGCAAAGGGAGCAGGCTCTTTGGCAACAGTTCGATTGTCTGATGCTCGAGAATGCAACGGTGGCCATAATCGGCTATGGTGAGATCGGGCGCGATGTCGCGGCAAGGGCTAAGGCGTTTGGGATGCGCGTGATCGCTACACGCCGTCGCGCCGATGCGCCGCATGACGGCCTTGCCGATGAGGTTTTTTCATCCGACGAGCGGGAGGAGGTTATGCGCCGGGCCGATTACGTTGTGGTCTCAGCAGCATTAACTCCTGATACGCGGAAGATCGTCGGGCGGCGCGAGCTTCAGGCGATGAAGCCCAGCGCGATTCTGATAAATGTTGGACGCGGCGCGTTGGTTGACGAACCTGCGCTGGTTGACGTGTTGCAAAAGAAGCAGATCGGGGGTGCGGCCCTCGATGTTTTTGAAACGGAACCGTTGCCGGAGGACCACCCGCTCTGGAAGCTGGACAACATTCTGCTGTCACCGCATAGCGCCGATCACACGAGTACCTGGCGTCACGATACAGTGGCATTTTTCATCCGAAACTTCGAGCGGTTTCAAAAAGGACAGCCGCTTGAGAATATTGTAGATAAGCAAGCAGGATATTAGCCATGTCTGTTACCGCCAATGACGTCCGGCTGGCCTCGGAGAGAATCCGGCCTTTGGCAAAGCGAACGCCGGTTATGACGTCACGGTCTTTCGATCACGCCACCGGCCGGTCTGTTTACTTCAAGTGCGAAAATTTCCAGACGGGCGGCGCGTTCAAAATTCGCGGTGCCGCGAACTTCGTCTTTTCTACGCCGGCGGCCGACCGCGGCCGGGGATTCGTGGCGTTCTCTTCCGGAAATCACGCACAGGCAGTCGCAATCGCTGCCGCGGCAGCCGGCGCGAAAGCGACGGTAGTCATGCCAAACGACGCTCCGCGATCGAAGCTGGAAGCCACGCGTGACCAGGGAGCGGCGGTGGTTTCCTACGACCGGTTTCGGGAAAATCGCGAGGTGATCGCCAGGAGGATTGCCGAGGAAAGCGGTGCCACCGTCATCCCGCCTTTCGATCATCCCTGGATCGTCGCCGGGCAGGGCACGGCTGGTATGGAGTTCATCGATCAGGTTGCGGACCTCGAGTCGCTGGTCATCCCCCTGGGGGGCGGCGGGTTGTTGGCCGGAAGCGCCCTGGCCGCGCGCGCGGTGCATCCACATATCAGGATCTATGGAGTCGAGCCGGAGGAAGGCAATGACTATTGGCTGTCCCGGCAAGGCAATGCGCCCGTTGAGATCCCGGTCCCGAGGACGATTGCCGACGGCCTGATGACCACGAAGCCCGGCGCCGTCACCTTTCCGCTGGTGCAGCGGCTGGCCGACGACATATTGCTGGTATCGGATGCCGAGTTGATTGCGACGATGAAGTTTATCTTCAGCCGCCTGAAGATCGTTGTAGAGCCTTCCGGCGCGGCTGCTGCCGCGGCGCTTCTTCACGGGAAGGTGCCGCGCAGCAGCGGACGCACGGGCGTGATTCTCTCCGGCGGCAATATCGACCTGGAGCGGCTTGCCGAGTGGTTCGGCCCCGCCTCGTAAGTAATCGCCCGCAAAACGGACCTCGTCCCGGCATAGGTGCTGTGCTGGCGATTGCTCGAGTGCAATGAGGCCGGGAACGGGCCTTTGCGGGCGGCTAGGTTGATTTCTTTGCGCCTGCCGCGGGCTTGCCCATCTTGTCGATTTCGCTGTAGTAGACGCGGCGGCCTTCATCCATCGCCAGGTTCGCCAGGATCACGGACGTCGAATCCGAAAGCCCGATTTCCAGATCCGCCTTCGGCTTGGTGCCGCGCTTGCAATCGTTGAGGAAGCTTTCCATCGCGACATCCACCGGATTGCGATCCTCCTCAGGCACCATCACGCCTTTCTGATAGAGCCACTGGCGGGCAAACTTCAATTCTTTCTCGAGAAACGTTTCGTTCCCCTGCATTGCGTCGCGCGAGAGCAGGATGGGCAATCCCTTGGAGCCTTTACCGGTTGAGGCGAGCGATGCCGTGGCTTTCGCCGTTTCGGATTGCTCCTGGCTCACCTTCGGCCCGTTGGGATCGATGTACCACAGTCCAATGGCGGCCTCGTTGTCCGTGCCGACAGTGATATGAATCGACCCGTTCGTTCCCATGATCATCTCGCCGAACTGCGTACGCTCGCCGCCAAACAGCGGGCAGAGGTTGTTCGTTGAATTGGAGCTATAGATCAGCTTCTGGCCTCGGGGGTACTTGAAGATGAGCTGAATGTTGTCGAAGACGTCACGACCGTCTTTCATCGAATCCAGACCGCCGACGCCGGTGACGAATTCCGGGTGCGATTCAAACATGCGGTCTGCGACATCGATCTGGTGCGAAGCCAACTCCGCTGTCAATCCACCGGAGAACTTGCGGAACAGACGCCAGTTTGCCAACTCCCATGCTTCCTGGGTCTGATTGTCGCGAGGTTTCATCCGCCAGGCGCTCATGGGTCCGCGATGCCACTGCGCATAGACGTGCTGTACGGTCCCGATGGTACCCTTCTTCACCATCTCGTAGGCGGCATCATAGAAAGCCGAATAGCGCCGCTGTAAGCCCACCTGCAGGATCTGCTTGGGACGTTCCTGGGCCAGAGCGCGCAGTGCATGAACTTCTTCCGGACGAAATACCAGCGACTTTTCGCAGAACACGTTTTTCCCGGCCAGTAGCGCGTCTTTAGTTATCGGGAAATGGGTGAAAAGAGGCGTGGCAATGCAGACTGCGTCGACGTTGGTGTCGGCGAGAAGCTCGCGATAGTCCTTGTAGATCTTCGGATTCGATCCGATCTTCTCGGCGCCCTTTTTTGCATGTTCCTCCAACAGGTCCGCAATCGCTACGCAGCGGCCGTTATCGAGACCCTTCATGTGTCCCAGCAGGTATTGCCCACGGCTGCCCGAGCCGATGAATCCGTATTGGACAACATCGTTGGCGCCCAGAGCTTTCTGGATGAATGGAGCCGACACGGCCGCGACAGCGGTAGCCTTCACAGCTTCACGTCGGGTTGGAGTAACGGGATTGGACACGGCTTGCACCTCGTAAAAATTTAACGACCTCAGTTTATCTCGATTCCGCTGATGCTTACGCGCTCTTCCGGCGAATGTGGTTTAACAGTTGCGGTTGCATCTTTCGCGGCAGCCGTTATAATCCGAGTTTCCCGCATGTCTTCTGCTTCGGCCCTCACTGATCGATTCCAACTTGAGGAGCATCGCCCGATGCACGATGATGCAACACAGATGGTGCGTCATCTGGCACATGAACTCCGGCAGCCGCTGAGCACGCTGGAGTCGCTTGCCTACTATCTCGACATCATTCTCCCGTCTGCCGATGCGAAAGCACGGGAGCAGATCGGAAAGATTCAACAGCTGGTCCACCAGACCAACAGCATCGTCGATGATGCTGTCTATTACGTACAGCAGCCGGCCTCGCGGCCTGCAGTTGTGTCGATGAGCGATGTCATCACCAAGATCGTTGCCGACCCGAACCAATGGCGCGCGTTGAGCCTAGACCTGCAACTCGATCCGGGACACTGCCTGGTAAGCATCGACAGGCAACAGGCGCGTCACATGATCGCGAACATTCTGAGTTTCTTTCAGCACATCGCCACCACCGGCAGCCCGATCTCAGTGACTACCGAGGCGCAAGGCGGGGAAATGTCGATACGGTTTTCGTGTATCGCACCGGGATTGGCCCCGGAAAATCTGGAGCGCCTGCTTGCGCCATTCAATTCGAGCGCGCCTCCGGGCTCCGGCCTCTCACTTGCCTGCGCGCAAAGGATTGCCTCCATTCACGAAGGCGAATTTCAGATCGTCGCGGAGGCGGATGAACGGGTCACGGTGTGGCTGCGATTTCCGTCGCCCGGCCTAGTATAAGCTCGCGTAGCGCAGGATCGCCGGGACCAGTGAACGCAGGCTTGCCCTCTAAAAGCTTCGGAAGGCTTCCGGGGCCGGCTGCAATCACGGCATCCGCCCGCCGTAGCTGAATCTGCGCCGATCGCTTGAAATCTTCGATGCGCGGGTCGATCACGACAAGGTATAAATCCGGCTGAAGAAACGCCATCACGGTATTCGATTCAACGATGGTATTTGAGGCATCCCGCAGAATCTCTCGTAGCGCGGGCATTGCCTCTGCAAGTTCGCCCTGGCGCGTCCGAACCCAGAAGGACTGCCGGGCTCCCGCAGTCAGATAGCGGCCGCTGTCTGTGCCGTCTGGCGCCATCTGTTGGTCAATCGCAAACGGATGCGCAGGATTGGTGGGCGCGCAGCCGCATTCGCCGCCTTCATCCGCGCACTGGTCGTGGCCGTACTGTGTGATCTTCACAGCGGTCCAGTCCAGGCTGGACGTCATCTGTACTATGGAGCAAACAGCCGTCGTTTTCCCGATATTGCGTGTGTGTCCGCCGACAACGACAATCATGTCCGCTCTTCCGGAAGGCGGCCCAAAAGGCGGCGTAGCTCTGCAACTTCTTTCCGCAATTCGCCTAGATATCCCAGATGGGCCAGTTGCTCCAGGTAGTCTTTGATCGGCCGCGCGGGAATGCCCCAGACCGTTTCTCCGCTACGGATGATTTTGTTGCTCGGTACGCCGCACTTGGCGCCGAGCACCGCGCGTGCCTCCACACGAACGTTGTCGGCGATTCCCACCTGTCCGGCGATGACCGCATAGTCTTCGATCACAACGCCTCCGGAGATACCGGTCTGTGCCGCAATCACCACATGGTTGCCGATCGTAACGTGGTGTCCGACGTGGACCATGTTGTCGAGTTTGACGCCATCTCCAATGCGCGTCGCGCCCAGGGCGCCGCGGTCAATGGTAGAGTTTGCTCCGATTTCGACATCGGTCCCGATTTCGACGCGGCCCACTTGCGGGAACTTTTCGTAGCGCCCATTCGCGAAAGTGAACCCGAAGCCGTCCGCACCGATCACGGTGCCGGAATGGATGATGGCGCGCGGTCCTATTTGTACGTTGTGGTACACCGTGACGTTGTTATAGAGACGCGATCCCTCGCCGATCACCACATCGGCACCAATCGTGCAATAGGCGCCCACCGCCACATCCGGCGCCAGCCGGGCCGTTGGATGGAGGATGGCAGTCGGGTGGACGCCCATTCCCGCGTTCGGGTCGGGGTGAAGTGCCGTGATGATCCTCGAGAACGCCGCCCGCGGCTCGGGAGCCCGAATCAAAGTGCGCGCAGGCACTCCGGAGTAGTCCGACGGAACAATCAGGCAGCCCGCATTCGAAGCCGCTGCCGCCCGCGCCGCCTTGGCGTTGCCGACAAAGGCGATTTCGTCCGGTCCGGCCTGTTCCAAGGGAGCCGCTCGAACAATCTCGCGCGTTCCGTCGCCTTCAAACGGAGAGTCCACGAGGGCCGCGAGTTGGCTCACACGCATATGATTTAAGTCTATGCCCGTGGATGCCTCGGCCCGCATTGCGCCGACTGCACGAATTCACCCGGAAGCCATTATCGGCCCAGGCTGTATCATCGGCGAGTATTGCGTCATTGAGGAAGATGTTGCGCTGGGCCCCGAATGCCGTCTGGAGCCATACGTCTACATCAAACGCTGGACAACTTTGGGCGAGGAAAACGAAGTCTCGGCCGGGACCGCGCTCGGCACCGACCCGCTCGACAAGAACTTCAACGCACGCGACCGCAGCTACCTGCGCATTGGCCGCCGTAACAAGATCCGGGAGCATTTCACGATTTCGCGCGGGACAAAACCGGAATCGGAAACCGTGATCGGCGACGGAAATTACATCATGACCAGCGGCCATATCGCCCATGACTGCCGGATCGGTGACAACAACGTTATCTGCAGCTGCGCGCTTTTAGCGGGTTATGTCGAAGTTGGAGACGGCGCGTTTATTTCCGGCGGCGTTGTGGTTCACCAATATTCGAAAATTGGCGGCTTGGCTATGGTTGGCGGCAATTCCCGTGTCAACCTCGATCTGCCGCCGTTTCTGCTGTACTCCGGCTTCCATGCGCGGCCGGTCGGGTTGAATTTAGTCGGTCTTCGACGGGCTGGGATGCCTGCTTCGGACATCCAGTTGCTAAAGAAGGCGTACCACCTGCTCTATCGGACACCCGGAAAGCTGGAGGAATCGCTCGAACGGATTAATCACGAGCTTTCGTCCGAGCCGACCCGGCAACTGGTGGAATTCATTCGATCGAGCAAACGCGGCATCACGCGCGAAAACACCGTCCGCGGTTACGACTAGGTGGTTGCCGTTTCGGCGGAAGCGCCATTCGACGCCACTACTCGATAAACGTCAGCGTCTCGCGCGAACCGGCCGCGGTAAGCATCCACGATGTGCTGTTCGTAGGCGGATTCAACGCCTGGCTCCATCATCGCCACGATACAACCGCCAAAACCGCCGCCGGTCATGCGCGCACCGAACACCCCGGGAAAGCTGCGGGATTCCTCCACCAGAAAATCCGACTCGGCGCAGCTCACCTCAAAATCGTCCCGCAGGCTTTCATGCGATGCGCACATTAGCGTCCCCATTGCGGAAAGATCGCCGGCTTCGCATGCTTTTGCGAACTCAAGCGTGCGTGCATTCTCACTCGCCACATGCCGCGCTCGCTTGGGCAGGCCGGATGCGGTCTCGACGTCGCGCAGAGACGATACACCCAGCCGGCAAGCGTCCTCAGCGCATTCGCGCACTCTCGCCTCATAGGCGGACCCGGCCAGCGCGTGCTTCACCATCGTGTTGACGACGACCAGCGACATCGGCGGTAGCGGAATCACTGCGGCAGTTTCGCTGCGGCAGTCGAGCAGTAGCGCGCATCCCGCCTCGCCAAAGACCGACGCATACTGATCCATGATTCCGCACGGCAAACCGACAAACTCGCGCTCCGCCCGATTGGTTAGCCGAACCAGTTCCATACGGTCGATGCCTTGGCCATCAGACAGCGCGAGCGCCACCGCCACTTCGAGTGACGCCGATGAACTCAACCCGCTGCCTTCCGGCACGCGGCTATCGATTTCGAGCTGAACGGCTTGCGGGGGAAACAATCGCGCCACGCCGACGACGTAATCTGTCCAGTGGCCTGTACCCTTCTCAGGCAGGTGAGCCGGGTCCCAGGTGTAATGCTCTTCAAATGCAGAGGATCTGACGTGAAAACGGC
>CAYTVP010000162.1:0-6265 GCA_964441675.1 uncultured Solibacteraceae bacterium
TGCCTGAAATCCGCTCCCAATAACCGTCAGGATGCGCGCATCCGGGTTTGCGGCAAGATCCGTGGCGATCGCCGATGCCGCGCTGGTTCGTATCTGTCCGAGATGGTTCGCCTCGAATTGAGCCAGAGGCCGGCCTGTCTCAACACTGAACAGGTGAAACCAAAACCAGGGTGGATGTTTCAGCAGAGTGGAATAAACCTTGGTTCCAAAGTAACCGCGCTGCCACCCTGCCATCGAATGCAGAACAGGCCCGTTGGGAACAAACATCCTGCGGCGAACCTGATTTCCTGCCAGACCCGAACTCCAATCCGCAAACGCTTCACGTAAAAGACGAACGGCTTCTCCCATCGGGAGAAGCCGCTGAACATCTTCCTCCGTGACGTAAATCACCGGCGGATGGGTTGTAACGTAGGTCAACGCCGTGCCGGATTCTCAACTTCCGGATCGAGACCCAACTCACGGATTGCTTCGGCTGCCTTGGCGGCGTCAAACCAGTTCCAGCGCGAGAGCCTGGAAAGCGCCGCGGCGGCAATGTGCTCCGCATCGATCTCAAAGAAGCGGCGCAAATACTCACGGTTTTCGCTGCGACCGAAACCGTCAGTTCCGAGCGTTTCGAGGCGCCCGGGCAGCCAGGGTGCAAGCTGATCGGCCAAAACCTTCATGTAGTCGGTCGAGATGACGATCGGACCTTCGTGGCCGTCCAGCGCCTGTTGGACATATGGGCGGCGCGGGGGCTGGTCGGGGTGAAGACGATTCCAGCGTTCCACGTCCAGCGCTTCGCGACGCAATTCGTTATAGCTGGTAACGCTCCAGACATCGGCACTCACGCCGAATTTCTCGCCCAGAATCTGTTGCGCGCGTATGGCTTCATTCAGCAGCGGGCCGCTGCCCCAGAGGTGGACATTCGCCTTTCCGGGCGCGGCCTGGTAGCGATAGAGGCCCTTGATAATGCCCTCTTCGATACCCGGGATGTCCGGCATCTTCGGCTGCGGATAGTTTTCGTTGTAGACGGTGATGTAGTAGAAAACATCCTCCATCTTTTCGTACATGCGGTGGATGCCGTTGCGGACAATCGTAGCGAGTTCGTATGCGAACGCCGGATCGTAGCTCAGGCAGTTCGGGACAACACTGAACAATACCTGGCTATGGCCATCCTGATGCTGCAGTCCCTCGCCCAGCAGCGTTGTGCGGCCGGCGGTGCCACCCATCAGGAATCCCTTGCCACGCGAATCGGCAAACGCCCAAACGTTATCGCCGACGCGCTGAAAGCCGAACATCGAATAGTAGGTGTAAAACGGAACCATCGGAACTCCGTAGTTGGCATACGATGTCCCGGCGGCCATAAAGCTGGCCATGGATCCCATCTCCGTAATTCCCTCTTCGAGAATCTGCCCATCCTTAGTTTCCTTGTAATAGAGCAGCATGTCGGAATCGACAGGCTTATAGAGCTGTCCCTGGCTGGCGTAAATACCCACCTGCCGGAATAGCGACTCCATACCGAACGTGCGGGCTTCGTCGGGAACAATGGGAACAACGTACTTCGAGGTATTGGGATCTTTGAGAAGCGCCTTCAGAATCGCAACCAGCGCCGAAGTAGTGGAAGCTGCGCGACCGCCAGAGCCTTCGAGCGTTTCCTTGAATGACTCCTTCGGCGGGGTCGGCAAGGAAATCGTTTTGACCTTACGTTCCGGAAGGTATCCTCCCAGAGCTGCGCGCCGTTCGTGCAGGTACTTCATTTCGGGCGAGTCTTCCGGAGGCCGGTAGAAACCGATGTTCTTAACGATGTCTGGCGGGCAATCGATGTCGAAGCGCCGGACGACATAGCCGAGCTCTTCTTCGTTCAGTTTTTTCTGCTGGTGCGTGACGTTCTTGCCTTCTCCAGCCTCGCCCAGACCATAGCCCTTGATGGTCTTCGCCAGAATAACCGTAGGGCCTCCAGTGGTTTCGTGCGCCCGCTGGAATACCTGGTAGACCTTGTGCCGATCATGGCCGCCGCGCCGGAGATCGCCGATCTCCTCATCGCTCATGTCGGCCACCAGTTCCGCCAGCTCAGGATACTTGCCGAAGAATTCCTTCCGCGCGTAGGCAGCCCCGCGAGCCTTGAAGTTCTGATACTCGCCGTCTACGCACTCGTCCATGCGCTTGATCAACAAGCCGCTCTTGTCACGCGAGAACAGCTTGTCCCAATCGGAACCCCACAGCACCTTCAGTACGTTCCATCCCACGCCGCGGAAAACGGATTCCAGTTCGCGGACGATGGACCCGTTGCCGCGCACCGGGCCGTCCAGCCGTTGGAGGTTGCAATTGACAATAAAGATCAGGTTGTCCAGCTTCTCGCGAACGGCGATCGAGAGCGCGCCGAGCGACTCCGGCTCATCCGTTTCGCCGTCACCGAGGAATGCATAAATCTTCCGTCCGGTCTTAGGAATAATCCCGCGATTCTCGAGGTATCGCATGAACCGCGCATGGTAGATGGCATTGATGGGGCCGAGGCCCATCGACACGGTCGGAAACTGCCAGAACTCCGGCATCAGCCACGGGTGGGGATAGCTCGAAAGGCCAGGCGTGTCGCGAAGCTCATGACGGAAATTGATGAGCTGCTGCTCGGAAAGCCGTCCTTCGAGAAATGCGCGGCCGTAGACGCCGGGCGAAGCATGGCCCTGGAAATAGACAAAGTCACCGGGCTGATCGCCATACTTTGCGCGGAAAAAATGGTTGAAGGCGACTTCTGTAATCGTGGCCAGTGATGCGTAGGTCGAAATGTGGCCGCCGATATTCGCGTCGTATTTGTTTGCTCGAACCACCGCGGCCATGGCGTTCCATCGAACCAGATTCTCAATCTTCTGTTCGAGCGCTTCATCGCCTGGGTATGGGACCTCTTCCTCGACCGGAATGGTGTTCACATAAGGTGTCGTCGATTTAAGCGGAGCGGTGATGCCGCGTATAGCCGCCTGCTCCATTAGGGCGGTTAAGAGAAACGACGCGCGTTGCGCGCCAGATTCGTCCATAACATCCTGTAAAGCCTCCAGCCATTCGCTCGTTTCTACAGGATTGCTATCTGCGTTGCGGACTTCCGGTTTAGAAGTAATCATCGAAGTGGACAGTATCGGGAACTTTTCTTAATTTAACACGCGGTACCGAAAACCCCGAGCGGCGCCGGATGGTCTGAAACCGGGCAGATACCAGTTGACGGGCCATGGCGCGGCATGAAATGCTTCCCCGATATGGATCGCCGCACCTTTTTCTCCGCCGCGTCCGCCGGTGCTTTCCTCGCAGAAAAACACATCGCTGCGATGCCCGCGGCCGCTGCTCCCTCGCCCGCTGATGAGGTTCCGAAGCCAACGCGCGACCTCCGGAAAGGCAAGTTGAAACTCGGTACCCAGGACGGGTTCGCGACCACGCCCGAGGGTCTGAAGATTTATTCCGCCCTCGGGGTGACGCACGTGTGCGGAACCCTGCCCTCCAGAACGCTCGATGACAAATGGTCAGTGGAGAATCTCACGCGCTTGCGGGAGCGTGTGGAGGCTGCCGGTATCACCCTCGAGATGATGCCGCTGCCGCTGAGCTCGGCCTATATCACCCGCGCCGAATATCCGGCGATCATGCTGGGGACGCCGGAGCGAGACAAGGCGATTGACGATATCAACAAGATCCTTTACAACCTGAGCCGGGCGGGCATTCCCGCCGCCAAGTACAACATGTCTATTCTCGGCGTTGTACGGACGGAGCCGACATACGGCCGCGGAGGCGCGCGCCTCTCGACGTTCCGCTACGCCGAAGGAAAGCAGGAACCGCCGCTGACGGAAGCGGGAAAAGTCCCGCAGGATGTGTACTGGGAACGCATCACCTACTTCCTGAAGAAGGTGGTGCCGGTTGCAGCCGAAACGAAGGTACGAATCGCCTGCCATCCGCAGGACCCGATGATGCCGCCCGATAAGGGGTGGCGCGGGGTTCACACCGTGCTGGACGGCGACGGCTTCAAGAAATTTATCGACATTGAATCCAACCCGTATCACGGGTTGAATTTCTGCCAGGGAACAGTATGCGAGGGGTTGAAGAACCCCGCGAAAGAGATCTTCCACTACATCGAATATTTCGGGAAGAGGAAGAAGCTATTCAATGTCCATTTCCGAAATATTAAAGGCGGCTGGTTGAACTTCCAGGAAGTGATGCCGGACGATGGCGACATCGACTTCATCAAGTGCGCCCGCGCGTATAAGGCCGCCGGCTATGACGGGATGCTGATGCCGGATCATGTGCCGCGCATCGAAGGCGACACCCGCGGCACGCACGCTTTCGCGTTCGCCTTCGGTTACATCAGAGCGCTGATTCAGCTCGTTGACGCATAGCGGGAAAAGCGGGCGCTTTTGTCAGGGCGCCCGCATGCTCCACAGTCCGCGAGCGATCTACTTTACGTCCACCCAGCCGCGCTTCTCGTGGCTTTCGAGCACAGCCTGCATGCACTTCATCCCGCGCAGGCCATCGGCGAAAGTCGGATAATCCTCCGGCGCCGACTTGTCTGCCACACGCGTATAAAACCGCTTAAAAAGGTGCTTGTGGCTATCGTCATAGCCTTCGCTGTGGCCGCCGGGTAGATCCGCCGACTTCTGCGCGGCCGGATGAAACAAGGCCGGATCCTTAACGATCAGCTGATTGGGCTCGTTGCGGTGTCCGATCCAAAGCTCATCAGGTCGCTCCTGGCTCCATTTCACGCCGGACTTCGTTCCGTAAACCTCCAGCGCAAATTGATTTTTATTTCCGGCGGCCACCTGGCTGACGGTGAATGCCCCGCGCGCGCGGTCGCCGAGATGCAACAACACTGCCCCAAAGTCGTCGGTTGTGATTTCGATATCGGTGTAGTCGCTTGGCTGGAGCTGCTTGCCGGTGAACGTTTCGACGGAATGCTTGGGCTTCTTTCGTGTTTTGTGGAACGTGGTCAGCTCGCCGCAAACGGCGGTAATCGGGAGGCCGGTGACGAACTGAATCTGATCCATCCAGTGGCTTCCGATGTCGCCCATGGCGCGGAGACGGCCGTTCGCCTTCTCTTCGATACGCCAGTTGTAGTCGGTATCGTACAGCAGCCAGTCCTGCGAGTAGGTGCCCTGAACTGCCAGGACCTCACCTAATTCACCCGAGTGAATCATTTCCCGGATATTTTGCACTACTGGATAGAACCTCAAATTATGGTTAGTTGCATGCGCGAGCCCGGCCTTCGTGGCCACATCCAGCATTTCCTTCGCTTCGTCCACATTCATGGCAAGCGGCTTCTCGCAGAGGACGTGCTTCCCTGCCCGGAGGAACTCGATCGACATCGGCGCGTGCAAGGAATTCGGCGTCAGCACGTGCACGGCGTCCAACTCCCGGTTGGCGAGCAAAGTCTTCCAGTCTCCCGTGGAATGGGGGATGAAAACAGAGTCGGCGAAGTCCTTTGCGCGGGTATCGCTCGTTCCGGCAACAGCCGTCACCTCCACGTTGCCCAGACGGCGCACAGCCTCGGTGTGGACCTTGCCCATGAACCCGGTCCCGATCATCGCAGTTCGAATTTTTTTCATCAGCAAATAAGACTATCATCGCGTCCGGAGGCAGACGAGGCACATCGTGTGAATGCGCTAAACTGCGAACAAATGGTGGTGAAGGTCCGCTTCGCCTATGGGCCCGTCGTACGCCCCGGCCGGACTAAAAATCAGCGGCTCGCGCTGGGATTCGCAGCACTGCTCGTACCCGCGATCGTGACGGCATGGTCGCTGGCAGCTTGGCGTCTGGCGAGCGATCTCGGGTTTGCCGGCAAGTTCGGCATTGAAGCCGGCCTGTTCGCCCACTGGCAGCCGTGGATTGGCGTAGCGCTTGCGCTGCACACCGTCGCCGGCATGCTGAACCGCTACGGCGAGCGAATGGCCGGAACGCATCCCAAGCTTAAGTAGTACGCTGCCCGGCTTCGGCCCAGGGCGCAACTGCGCGCTCAAACTCGGTTGGGCAGCCGAATCCCTCTACTTCGACACCCAACGAGTGCAGAACCGAAAGAGCAGTGAGCCGCCAGTAGGTATTGAAAGTGACAATGTGCGCAAATACGCCTCCGTAAGTGAATGTTTCGGGCGGTTCACAAAGTGCATCGACGAAGATATCGTCCCAACCGCCTGACTGCTGGATCTTCCGCAGCACGGAGTTCAACTCCTGGTCCGCTGCGCGAAAGCGAACCAGCATCTGCTCAACCGACTGGCCTGTTTGTTCTACAGGCAGCTCTCCCCTACCCGTCATTGCCGCTGCC
>CAYTVP010000162.1:6275-9719 GCA_964441675.1 uncultured Solibacteraceae bacterium
CTCCGTAAGTAAATGTTTCGGGCGGCTCACAAAGCGCATCGACGAAGATATCGTGGGTTTGCGTTCTTCAACACCGGATCGAGTCCTCGCTCGATCATGGTATCCGGGGCCCGGTTCGGGCGCTTGATCGCCAGTACCTTCCGGCGAAAAATTCGCTACTCGGAGAGCTTGGAGGAAAGCGCCGGACCCTTCTTTCCCTCGCCAGGAGCCACGATACGCACTTTGACGCCGTCATCAAGCCTTGTCAGCTCCGTCGTGGCCACATCTTCCCCTTCCTTCAATCCTTCCAGGATCTCTACATCCGGGCCGAAACGATCGCCTATGCGCACGTCGCGCACCTCGACCCCGCCGTCTTTCACCACATACGATTTGTTGGCGCCCAGGATATAGCTGACAGCCATAGCAGGAACCAGCAGAACCCGCTCCATCTTCTCTGTGGGAACATTGGCGCGGGCATAGCTCCCCGCCTTTAGCTGGCTGGTTCCATTCGGAATCAGAGCTTCCGCGACAAACGTGCGTTTGGTCTGGTCCACCGTCGGGGAGATGCGCCAGATCTTTCCTTCAAACTTGCGGTCCGCAAACGCCTCGACCGAAACCTGGACCATCTGGCCATTCTTGACCCATGGGGCCATCCGTTCCGGAATCTCCAGCCTCAACCGGATCGGATCCGTTTTTACCAGGGTGATCAGCGGAGTGTTGCTGTTGACAAACTGGCCCACCGCGACGCGCCGGTCCTTCACATACGCGCGGAAGGGCGCGCGAACGGTCGTATCACGGAGCTTTTTTTTCTGAAGATCAACGATTGCCTTGAAGCGCTCCACTTCCTGAATGAGATTCCGGGTCTGGTTGCCCATCGAATCGAGCGTCGCCTGCATGGCCTGATATCGCGCCTGGGCCTGATCGAGATCCTGCTGGCTGCCGATACCCTGGTCGCGAAGTTCCCGGGTTCGCTTATAACGTTGTTCGGCGTCAAACAAATCCGCCCGGGCACGCCGCATGTCGGGTGTCTCGTTGATATCGGCCACCCGGTCATTCTCGTGCTTTAGCCCCAGCCGCTCAAGAGACGACCGCAATTGGGCCTCGTTCTGCGCCAGTAAATATCGCTGTTCCTCGTCAGCGATGTGCACCATTTCCTGTCCTTCGTTCACAGCGTCGCCTAGGTCGACCAGCACCCGGTCCACCCGGCCGTCAATCTCAGCACTGATGATGGCTTCGTCAAACGGGAATAACGTACCAATCCCGTCCACGGAGCGTTGAATCTGGCGGGAGTGGACTTTGGTGACCGCGACCGGAATCGGATCACCTTTGGCTTGTTTGGCTTGGACAGGAGGCTGGCGTCCGCAGGCAGTCAGACAGAGTACAAGAAAAGCCGACAAAGCGAGGCGCTGGGCTAGCATGAAGTTTTCGCTATTATTACAGACGTTCTTTTTGCTGACGTAATTCTATGGGCCAAACGTTACGTACCCGTTTCTTCCACCAGGCGGTCGACAATCATCGAATAGAGCGCGGACTTCCCGGTGCGGTCGCTTTGAAAGAAAATCCGCTGACTGGACGGTGCGAACACAGGGTTGACGGCCATCGGATTCTTCGCCCGGTGCTCGCAGATCGCCATCTCGCGCCGGGAGATGCGCAGCAGCAGGATGACGTACGGGCCAGCTTTACTGCCGCTGGCGCCTACGAAAACGCTGGCATCGCCATTCCGATTGAACGCAACAAACTGACTGGTCCTGGCCACGAGAGCATCCACATTTCCCTCCGGAGTCAGTTCCCGGAGCTCGTTTCCCGCCAGATAAAGAATTGTTGCGCCATCCGGCGACCACTGCGCCGACCGTAGCGGGCCGGGCGCTGTGGGCAACTGCCGCCCGGGGGAACCGTTTCCTTCCGTGAGCCACAGAGAATCCGTCCCCACCTGATAGAGAATCATCCGCGAGCGCGGACGGATGAGCGGCTGCTCGGCATTGAGCGGCAGATCTGTCAGCTTCTGCGCGCCACCCTTGTTGAGCGACGCGAGCATCAGGTGCGCTGACGTCTGGCGCCGGACGATCAATGCCGCGGAATTCGAGTCGCTGCTAATGCTTACACCCGGAGCGCGTTCGCCCCCGGCGCGGTAAATTTCACGGCTTTTCGGATTTGACGCCGATATCGACCACAGCATGTCTCCGGCAAACAGGCAAAGGGACTTGTCGTTCGGCGTTAGCGTTACCGAACTTGCGTCCAATCCGGATATCTCGGACAGCAGCTCCGATTCGCCGGACCGCTGGTCCATGCGATATACCTGCAGCGAGCCCGTGCGATCGGAGACGTAAACCAAAAATCCGTTCCTCGACGAACAAGAACGGTTCTGCGGCGGCGGCAGAAAACAGTTGTGCACCGGATCGGTAAGGCGGAATACTACGTTCTCTGTCGCTCCATCGATAAATCGGGAACGCTCCGAGGCAAACGTATCCTTGGCTGCCAACGCAGTAAGGGAGGAGCACGCCGAGGTCACCAGCGCCCGGCGAGTCCAATAAACGCCCATATCCACATCGTATTCCGCCCTTACCGGGAGCGGAACACCAGATTATTCGGCTGTGACCGGACGGTGGCTCTCCAAATAGTGCGACTTGAGAACGTCGCTGCCGAAATCACCGTTCAAATCGCGCCATACCGAGTGGACGTGGTTCGCGTTGTTTTGTGTATTGTCGTACTCCACCAGGAACGTCGGTCCCTGGACACGGTAGTAGTGTGGACCGCCGCGCTCCTCGACCCCCGCCCAGGCAAAGTGCAAACTCGTCCCCGCCTTGCGGATCTGCTCAAGCCGTGTTTCCGCGATCTCTTCCGGCATGTTGTAGACATATTCATCCAACAAGCGGGTCAACGCTTCACGCTGCTTGGCGTTCATCTTCGAGGCGCTCAAACCGGACGGCTGCCCTTGGAGCGATGCGTCCCTTTTCACGGACGTCAAAATATCCGGGTAAGCTTTCGAATCGACGATAGCCGTTTTCTTTTGATCGGCTGTCAAACTGGTGAGCACCGCCCGGCCGAGATCGTCTTCCTTACCGAGAACCCGGAACCCTTGACGCGGCCCCTGCCGGATCTCGGCGGGATTCGATCCAAAAAACGTCGGCGCGCCGGATACTTTGCCCTTGGCAACGACGAAATTCAGGCTGAGGTGATGGCCTTCGACGCTCAGTCCCCAATTGCCCGTTTCGCTGGGCTCTCCGAAGATTGCGAAGTAGTATTTCTCCGGGTTGCGACGCTCGCCGGAATCGTTTTCAAGCTGCCTCAACACGTCTTCCAGGCTCATGATGGAGACCGCCTTGGTGTAACCCCGCTGGCTGAGCGCAGAGCTCAGCAGCGCGGAAGCCAAGTGTCTTTGGGTCGGCGTCATGTCGCGGAGCGTTAATCCTTTGCGGCCGGTTTTATAAACCTGTTCATAGTTACTGTCCGGCACAAAGTGCCACA
>CAYTVP010000163.1:0-9714 GCA_964441675.1 uncultured Solibacteraceae bacterium
CAACCCGTCTTTCGCTGAAACGCTGGAGAAAATGTTTCCGCGCAGTGTTATCGAGTCGATGGCTACCGGCGACGTTCTGCAAATCGTGATTTTCAGCCTGCTGTTCGGCATCGCCTGTACCGCCGTGGGCGATAAAGCGAAACCCGTTATTCAGTGGTGCGAAGCCGTGATGGAGGTGATGTTCAAGTACACGCAATACGTCATCTACCTCGCTCCGTTCGGGGCCGGTGCCGCTATTGCCGTTACAGTGGGGCGTTCCGGCCTGGGAGCACTGCTACCGCTGCTGAAGCTGGTTCTGACTCTTTATCTTGCGCTGGTCATTTTCGTCGTGGTGGTGCTGGGAGCCGTCGCATTCATCGCGCGGATTCCCGTCAAACGGTTTGCCCAGGCAGTATGGAAGCCATTCGTTCTCGCATTCTCTACCTCATCGAGCGAGGCGGCACTGCCCGATGCCCTTACGCGCATGGAGAAGTTTGGCGTCCCCAAGCATATCGTCACATTCGTCCTGCCGCTTGGATATAGCTTCAACCTTGATGGCTCAACACTCTATCTCGCGCTGGCCAGCATATTCGTGGCTCAGGCGGCAGGGATCGATATGCCGCTTTCGCAGCAGCTGTTCATGATGCTGACGCTGATGTTGACGTCCAAGGGCGTGGCGGCGGTACCCCGCGCCAGCCTGGTAATTCTGACGGCAACCGTCGCGAGTTTCAATCTTCCGCTGGAGGGGGTCAACCTGATTCTGGGAGTTGACGCCTTCATGGATATGGCGCGCACCAGCGTCAATCTGCTGGGCAACTGCCTTGCCAGCGCAGTGATTGCGCGGTGGGAAGGCGTCGACCTCGACAACCCTCCCCAGATCGAGGAACAACAGGCAGCATAGCCGCCCGGGAATTAGCTCGCGGGCTCGCTTTTCAACCCGAGCTTTGTCCACCAGGGCTTGGCAGACTTGATCGAGGCGTTCACGTTCTGAATGTTCTTGACGCCCTCAGTGGCGAGCCAGTCCTCGAGCGCAGCCAGTCCCTGCTTGGCATAAACAGGCATGCCGTCTTTCCAGGTTGCGCGCCCGCAAAGAACGCCGGAGTAGTCGGTACCGGATTCGGCCGCCAGGGAGAGCTGCTCTGCAAAGGTGGCGTTGTCTACGCCCGCCGACAAATAGATAAACGGCTTTGTTGCCGCATTGGCCGCTTCGCGGAATAGAGCCGTCGCCTCTTGCTTCGAGTATGCCTTCTCGCCCTTGAATACACGGCTGCCCTCGACAAACTCGGCAATAATCGGCACTTCCACCTTCAGCACGTCAACGTTGTACTGCGGCTTGGAGAACTCCTTCATCGACCCGGTTACGACCTTCGGCTTCAGCTTTGCGTACTCAAGCGTCTTGTCGCCCTTGCCTTCGTGGTGATACCCGATGAACTCCAGAAAGAACGGGATCTGATGGTATTCGCACTCCGCCCCGACGCGTTCGATGAACGCATGCTTCACTTCATTGATCGATGGTGGATCGAATGGGGTGTAGTAAATGAGAATCTTGACTGCGTCCGCGCCCCAGTCCTTGATGCGCTTTACGGAGACTTCGGGTAGCAGGTCGGGCAAACGGCCAGGTTTGGTGTTGTCATAGCCGGAGTGCTCGTAGGCCAGCAACAGACCTGCATTTTTGGATCGTGCTTTCGCGGCGGGCAGTCCCCATTCGGGATCCAACAGGATCGCGCTGGCGTGGGGAGTAAGAACTTTGGAGACAGCAACCTTAAACTCCTCCATCATCTTGTCTGTTACTTCCGCGCCCTCGCCTTTTGCCGCGGCAATGGATTTTTTCAAGCTGCCGCGTTGATCCATCGCCGCTGCCGCGATAATGCCGTCCTTGGTCGCCAGATTTTTCAGATGCGCCAATTTGCCGGGAGAAATGCTCATATTTTTCCCAGTGTATCAGCCGTCTTTTCGAGTCCATTTCGCAAAGCGGCGGTGATAGGCGCGCGCACGGCTTACGTCGCGCAAGATCTGTTCCTTGAGTGACGCCGGCCCATCGAACTTGCGCTCTTCCCGGAGGTGATAGAGAAATTCAATACGAATCGATCGCGGCGTATGCTCTTCGAGAGGTTCGAGCAGGAATGTTTCAATAGTCAATCCTTCACCCTCGAAGGTCGGACGGAACCCGATGTTTGTCACCGAAGGCCATGTACGCGCGGAATGAATCTCCCTGGTGCGGGTGACATAGACGCCGCGCGCGGGAATGATTTCCGCGGTCCATGAGATATTCAGCGTCGGCACAGTGTGTTTGGAACCGATGCCGTGTCCCGTCACTACCTCTCCTTCCACGGCATAGGGGCGTCCGAGGTCGTGCATGGCGTCGCCGACGCGTCCTCTGTCCAGAAACCGGCGAATTCCCGATGAGGAGATTTGGTGATGGTGGCAATCCACTTTACGGATCGCCTCTATCGTAAATCCGCGGCCTCTGGCCATTTTGGCCAGGAGATCCACATTTCCGGATTGATCGCAGCCGAAGCGGAAATCCTCGCCGACGATGATGTGGTGAACCCTCAACCGCGCCATCAGGACGCTCTCTACAAATTCCTCCGCGGTCAATCGTGAAACTTCACGATCGAACGGAAGAATCATGATCTGCTGGATACCCGCCTCGCCGATCAAGCGGCACCGTTCTTCGATCGTCGTGATCAGCCGCGGCGTCCGCTCCGGCGCAACGATCTTCGACGGATGAGGATCGAATGTCAGAACGGCGGACTTCACGCCGTGGAACGAAGCATAATCGGTGACCTTCCGCATCAACTCCAAATGGCCGCGATGTACGCCGTCAAAATTTCCGATAGCGAGCACGCAGGGTCCGAACGGCCGGTCCTTATCCCCGAAACCGCGAAAAATCTTCGGCGGTGGCTGCTGCGAAACGTCAAGCCGCAAGCCGTCATAGGAGAGTGCAACGGATGGCGGCAGTCCGCGTTCCGTCTCGGCATGACCTAGCTCATGCGACATGTGGGTGAGAAACATACGCCGGGGCCGCAGCCTCCGGTTATACTCCATCGCCTGTTTCACGGTGGAGTGCGTCGGATGATCCCGATGACGCAGGCCGTCGACGAATAATACATCCAGGTTTTCGAGTATCCGTTGTGAAGTCTCGGGAATGTCGCTGTGGTCGGTAAGATAGGCCGCCGAGCCAAACCGGAATCCGAGCACATTCTCCCGTCCATGGTGTGCGGGAATCGGAGTGATCTCCACGCCGAACAGATCGAATGGATTGCCGTCGAACGTATGGGTTTCGACCTTGGGAATCGAAGTCTGCGTGTAAAGGTTCTCGAAAATATAACGGAACACCTGGCGGATCGTGGCGATTGTTTCGCGCGAACCAAATATCGGAATCGGTTCTTTCTGTCGGAAATTGAAGGGCCGAACGTCATCCAGGCCGAGGATATGATCCGCATGGGCGTGCGTAAACAAAATCGCGTCGAGGCGGTCGATTTTGGCGCGGAGTGCCTGCGTTCGAAAGTCGGGTCCGCAATCGATCAGCACGTTCCGGCCGTTGTACTTTAGCAATAGCGACGGGCGCATGCGATTGTCCCGCGGATCAGAGGACGTGCAGACGGGGCAAGTACACCCAATGGACGGAACCCCGACACTGGTCCCGGAGCCCAGAACTTCCAGCTGAATGAGGGGAGAAGCCAAAATAACGCGTCTGCTAGGGCGTGATGATCGTCGACTTCGAGGCTTCACCGGAAACCTGAACGAAGCGGAAGCGAAGCTCAGTTACCGAATTCTCAAGAAGCCTCGCTTCGTCCAGCGTGAGATTGCCTTTCGTCTTCTCTTCGAGGATCGCCAGCAGATCGATTAGATGCCGCGCGGCGTCCAAATCAGGCTTGTCGTCTTCCTTCATCTTGAAGAGGCCAAGCGCCATTTCCGCCTGGAAGCGCAGGGAACCGACCAAGAATTCAAAAGTAGCCGGCGGTACCTGCGGAACTGACTCCTGTTCGCTCATGGGTATCCTCGATTTTATCCGCACTAGCGAGCAATCGGAATATGGGGGCCGGAGCTACACTCGATGGATGCTTCGTACCCTCCTTTGCGGAACGCTGGTTTTCGCACTTTACGCCCAAACGAAGCGCCCGGTTGCGCATACTGACTACGACTCCTGGAACTCGATCGTCACACCGAAGATATCTAACGATGGACGCTACGTTATCTATGGCTTGTTTCCGCAGGAAGGTGACGGATATGCCGTCATTCGCGAGTTGGCCACACGTCGCGAGATTCGTCTGCCCGCAGGCCAGCGTCCGGAACCGCCGCCGAGAGACTATTCCGTGGAAGGACCGCCGGTAACGCCAAGGGGGTTCACTTCGGCTTTTACATCTGATAGCGCTTGGGTGGTTTTCTCCACCTATCCCTCAAAAGCCGACCTGGACAAGGCTCGAGGCGGAACAAATATCCCGCCCAATCTGCCGAAACGCGGCCTGACCATCGTACGGCTACAGTCGGGCGAATCCGTCCATATCGACAATGTCAAAAGCTTTCAGGCACCGGCGACGGCGTCCAGTCATATCGCGTATCTCAGGGAGAACGACGATCTTGTGCTCCGTACGCTGACCAGCGGCGCAGAGCGTACTTTTCCCGGAACAGCGGAATATCGTCTTACGGACGATGCAACCACGCTCGTCTTCCTGACAAAGAACGAGGCGGCTGTTCTCGCTGTGCAGTCAGGCGAGGTCAAGCCGCTTGTCTCCGGAGAAGCAAAGTACGGCAAGCTGGCCGCGAGCGACGGTCAGGATCAGTTCGCCTTTCTGAAAGGCAGTTCTCTTTACTATTGGACGCGCGCAGAATCCGCGGCAATGCTTCTGACGGATTCGGTCTCTCCACATGGCTCGCTGACGTTTTCGTCCACCGGCCAACGCCTTTTTTATGGATTGCCAGTTCCGGAGCCGAAACCCGCCGCCGGCAACGGCGCTGTCTTCGACCTCTGGCATTACGCCGATGACTTTATCCAACCGATGCAGCAGGTGCGCGCCAAGCGCGAGCGGGAGCGTTCGTATCTCGCAGTCTATCTTCTTGAAGAGAAGCGATCCATTCCCTTAGCCGGGGAACGCCTCGCCACAGTCACGCCGTCTCGCGACGGCCTAATGGCATTCGGTATGGATGACCGCGCGTACCGGCGCATGGTGGAATACGACTCACACTACGCCGACATCTATGTGCTCGATGCCGAGGGAAAGCGCTCGCTGGTTGCAAAGAAGGCGTCCGGCACGCCGTCGCTCTCTCCCGACGGCCGGTTCCTTGCGATGTTCGATGGACGCGATTGGATCTCCTATGAAACCAGTGCCGGCATCACGCGCAATCTGACAGCGATTACCGGACGCGCGTTCTATCGGGAAGATGATGATCATCCCGGCCGTCCGCCGGCGTATGGTGGGCCGCAGTGGACTCAAGATTCGAAGTACATTCTCCTGCCCGACCGCTATGACCTTTGGCAATTCGCAGCCGATGGGTCGATGTCGCGCAACCTCACAGACGGCGTCGGCCGGATCAGCCGGTTGGAGTTCCGCATTCTGAATCTGGATAACGATCCGAAGGCGCCTGGCATTGATGGAACACGGCCGCTTCTGCTCCGCGCGGAGAACACTATCTCGCATGAGACAGGCTACTGGCGCGATTCCCTCGAAGCTTCCGAACAGCCGAAGAAATTGCTAATGGGGCCGATGAATTACGGCACGCCAATCAAGGCTAAGAATGCGCCGGCGATGGTGTTAACAGCCGGCAATTTCCAGGTGTTTCCGGATCTCCACGTGGCGGACGAGGCAATGAATCTCGAACGCATTTCGGACGCGAACCCGCAGCAGAAGAATCTTGCCTGGGGCACAAGCGAATTGATCCGCTATCGCAACGCAGACGGGCAGGAGTTGTCGGCCGCTTTGTTCAAGCCGGCAAACTTCGATCCCTCGAAGAAATATCCGATGATCGTGTACCTCTACGAAAAGCTGTCGAATACGATAAACGACTTCGTAGACCCCGCACCCAGCCACAGGATTAACGCCAGCTATTACACGTCGAATGGCTATGTCGTCTTAATGCCAGACATTGTCTATACGATTGGATATCCGGGGGCGAGCGCCTTGAAATGCATCGTACCGGCGACACAGAAGGTGCTGAACATGGGCTTCGTCGATCCGGCCCGCGTCGGCATACAGGGCCATAGCTGGGGCGGATACCAGATCGCATACATGGTGACGCAGACGAATCTGTTCAAGGCAGCCGCCCCCGGCGCCCTGGTAGCCAACATGATCAGCGCGTACGACGGCATTCGATGGGGTCCCGGACTTCCACGCCAGTTCCAATACGAAAAAACGCAAAGCCGGATTGGTGGTACGCCCTGGCAGTACCCGATGCGGTTCATCGAAAACTCCCCAATTTTCCTGGCCGACCGGATCGAGACACCGATCCTGATGCTCCATAACGATGCTGACGATGCGGTGCCTTGGTATCAGGGCATCGAGTTCTTTCTCGCTCTTCGCCGCCTGGGAAAAGAGGCATACTTTTTCAACTACAACGGTGAACCGCACGGCTTACACAAACGCGCCAATCAAAAGGACTATACGCGCCGCATGCAGGAATTTTTCGACTACTATCTGAAGCAAACGCCGAAACCGGACTGGATGGAACGAGGCAGATCATTTCTGGAGAAACAACCGGGGTCAGTATCGCCGGCAACTTCGGACCAGTACTAACAAAACAAAAAATTTCAGAAACTTTGGGTTCCTATCGAGCTTACTTGTGATATAAGTTACCCCGTTAAAGGGGATTCAGATGCACACAAAGGCGCTCCTCGCCATAGCTGTCTTTGCTCTTATTTTTACCGCTAAGCTTCCCGCCCAATCCGATCGGGGGACGATTACCGGAACAGTCACCGATGCTTCGGGAGCCGTCATTCCCGCGGCACGTGTCACGGTCACAAACGCCAATACTGGTGTCTCGTTGGTAGTGAGCTCGAACCAGTCGGGCGAGTTCACCGTTCCCGGCCTTCCAGTGGGAACGTATACTATCCGCGTCGATCGGGATGGTTTCCGTCCTCAAAATATTACCGGCGTAGTCTTGAATGCGTCACAAACTGTCCGCGCCGACGCGTCACTCGAGGTCGGCACCTCTACACAAGCGGTGGAGGTTTCGGCGAATCAACTGACATTGGCCACTGAGAACGCAAAGACGAGTGTCACGATTAATAACAAGCTTGTCGATGAACTCCCGCTCGTTGTGGGTGGCACATTGCGCAGCCCGTTCAATCTAGCCGCACTAACACCGGAAGCGAAGAATCTGGGTGGGGACAACGGATTCATCCTGGGCGGGGGACAAGCGGCTGGTTATGGTACCAACCTCGATGGTGTTACGGCCAATACTTCCCGAGCGCTTTCGCAAAGCTGGGTGGCGGTAAATGCGCCTTCTATCGAAGCAATCACCGAGTTCACGGTCGACACCAACGGCTTCAAGGCGGAATTCGGGCAAGCCTCCGGCGGCATCATGAGCTTCGCGTCGAAATCCGGCACGAATGATTTTCACGGAACAGCGTACGAGTTTCTCCGCAACAATGCTCTTGACGCGAATAACTTCTTCAGCAACAAGCTAGGGATCGAACGCCGGGTCTATAAGCAGCATGACTTCGGTGGATCCGTGGGCGGGCCGGTTTGGATTCCCAAACTTTACAACGGTCGTAATCGCACGTTCTTCTTTTTCAGCTACGAAGAGTTTCGGAACTCCGAAGGTGCCGCGGGAGCCACGCGCACTGTTCCCACTGCCGAAATGTACGATGGCGATTTCCGAAACTGGGTAAATGCCGAAGGGGCCATGATTCCGATTTACGATCCCACTACGCAAACCACCAATGCGCAAGGCCAAGTGATACGGAACGTTTTTCCGAATAATCAGATCCCCCGGAGCCTCTACGACCCCGTCGTCGTAAACGCAATCGACGCATTCCGCTCGGGAGTGACTCCCTTGCCGAACAACGGAGCCGCCCCGGGCACGATCGGTTACGTGCAGAACAACTTCCTGGTCACTAGCGGCAGCGTCATCCGGCCAAACAAAAAGATCAGCGTTAAAGGGGACCACGTCTTCAGCGAGAAGAGCCGGATCTCCGGCTACTGGGGCTACAACCGCTCGAGCGAACGGCCCGGCCCGAACGGACCGTCAGACCTGCCGGGGCTTTACGTCAATTACAACGACACGCGCCGGAATTCGGACGTGTTTCGCGGAACGTGGGATTATGCATTCTCCCCAACCGTCTTCAATCACTTCTACGGCGGTGGGAACAATTGGAAAGAGAATCACGACCCGCCACAGGCGACGGTCCTCAGCGGAGTCAACTGGGCGAATCAGGTATGCGTCCCCAACGTTCCGAACTGCGATGAAAACCTCGTCAATTTCAACTTTTCGAACAGCTATAGCCAATGGGGCGGCCGTGCGAATAACGGCAGCGAGAACTTCATCACGATGTTCGCCGACGACCTCACCGTCGTACGCGGAAAACACACCCTGAAAATGGGTGGCCAGTTTCAGCGGCAGTACTACAACGGCTTTGGCCGTCAATGCGTGGCAGGCTGCGTCACATTCGACTTCAAGCAAACCGGGCGGCCGGGAGATACGAACTTCACGACGGCAGGAGGCAACCCCTTCGCTTCGATGCTGCTCGGTTACGCTAACAACGGAAGCCTGGACACCGTTCGCTACATCGGTCAGCAGTGGCCTTCGGTCTCCGCGTTTTTCCAGGATGACTGGCGCGTAGCTCCGAATCTGACAATCAACCTGGGCCTCCGCTGGGAAACTACTCTGCCGCCGACAGGTGAGAATGACTCCTGGAGTGACTTTGCACCGGACCGGCCAAATCCCGGCGCGGGAGGAATCCCTGGCGCATTGATCTATGCGGGCACAGGCCCAGGTCGCGAGGGAACCAGAACTCTGGCCGGCAGCTACTATCGCGCATTCGGACCGCGGTTCGGTCTCGCGTACACGTTCCGCGAGAAAACTGTCCTGCGCATGTCCTATGGACTGAGCTACGGCAATATCACGAC
Source organism: uncultured Solibacteraceae bacterium (assembly GCA_964441675.1). Classification (GTDB taxonomy): domain Bacteria; phylum Acidobacteriota; class Terriglobia; order Bryobacterales; family Bryobacteraceae; genus JAPKYZ01. The sequence continues at coordinate 9,048 of CAYTVP010000163.1, forward strand.
GGTCACCGGCTCAACACACAATGTGGGATTCACATTGACCCAGAGCTTCCCGGATCAAAGCCAGGGACTGCGGGAAAGCTTCAAGGTACGTGACGGCTTACCTCCCTGGGCGGCGCCGCCGTTCGTCGATCCCAGCTTCGGTAACAGCCTCTCTATGCCCTGGTGGCAGGGAAGCGAGGCTACGAAGCCACCGGCCTTCCAGAACATCAGCTTCTCCGTTCAACGGCAACTCTCGTCGAACATGATCATGGAAGCCGCCTATAACGGAATCCTGGGAAGCAGATTGCAGGCCGGCCTTCTGGCCTATAACTCTCTCCATCCCAGCCTGCTCCAACGTTATGGAGCCAGCTTGCTGAACGCTCCTTACAACTCGCCGCAGGCGATTGCCGCGGGGATCACCGCGCCGTTTCCCGGCTTCGGCGATTTATGGGGCTCGACGCGCGCCACCGTACGCCAGGCATTGCGTCCTTACCCTCAATACCAGGACATCGTTACAGGAGCCGGCGGCGGTGACCACAGCGGCCATTCCAGCTACCACTCGGGAATGGTGCGCTTCGAGAAGCGGTATTCAAGTGGATTGCAGTTCCAGACGTCGTATGTCTTCTCCAAGCTATTGACGGATGCCGACAGTTACTGGATTGGCGGAGCCGCGATGGATCACTACAAC
>CAYTVP010000164.1:0-9650 GCA_964441675.1 uncultured Solibacteraceae bacterium
CGAACGTAGACTTCTAAAGCAGCCGCGCCCGGCATCATTGCCGACGCACCATGAGCAAGGCCGTCGAACATCGCGATGCCCCCCAATCCATAGACCACCTGCACCTTGTTCTTCGTCGCTTCCACGACCTCGCGGCACTTCGTCCCCGGTAGCGTCACTTCCAGCTTGGCGAATAGAAAGTTAGAATGTTTCGCGGCCAGATCAATCAGAGTCTTCGCGGGAAGCCCTGCTCCCGTGAAGTCCGCATCCTGGAGCATCAGGGGAATGCTTACCGCATCACAAAGGCGGCTATAGTGCGCGACGATTTCCGTGGCCGGTAACGCTGCCGTTCTGGGTGGCATCACCATCAGGCAATCGGCGCCCTTTTTCTCCGCATATTGAGAGAACTCAATGGTGCTGTAGGTGGAGCCGCAACTTGTTGCCGCGATAACCGGGATGCGCTTCGCAGTATGTTCCACCAGAACCTCGACAAAGTGGAAGCGTTCCGCATCGGAGAGCTTGTAAAACTCCGCTCCGAACCCGGGCCCACAAATCGCGGCGGCTCCGGCGTCCACGGCGAAATCAATCTGACGCCTAAGAGAATCGTCGTCGATCGTTTCATCCTCCCGAAACGTCGTCGCCATCACCGGCGTAATCCCATTCAATCGCAGCATCTCTTCCCCTCGTTTTTGGATTGCCGTCAACCCTGCGCCATCAAACCACCATCAACAGCCAAACAAGTCCCCGTTATATAAGACGAATGATCGGAGGCCAGAAATAGAACAGCCCGTGCCACATCGTCCGGACTTGCCAGCCTTTTCATCGGGATCGATTCCAGCAGTTTTCGGCGGGTTTCCTCCGGATCGGATGTCGATTCGAAATACTGCTGGATCAGACGCGTATCGGTCGCGCCAGGAATCACGCAATTCGCTCGAATTCCTTGATCAGCGTAGTCCAGAGCCAGGCCCCGCATGAACGCGACCACCGCCCCTTTGGCGGCGGCGTAGGCGGAAAACCCACGGTACGTGGCAAAGGCATGCCCCGAAGCGGAGATTACGATCGATCCAGCCCGCTGCTGTAGCATGACGGGAAGGGCCGAACGGCAGCAGAGATAAACGCCTTTCAGATTCACATCCTGAACACGATCCCAGTCAGACTCGGTTGTTTCCATCACTGGCCGGGAAAGTTGAATGGCCGCATTGGCAAACAATACGTCCACCCGCCCAAACCGGCGCTTCGTCTCTTCGACAAGCGATGCGACGGAGTCCGCCTGGGCGACATCCGCGGTCACGGCAATCGCACGCCCAGTGCTCATAACCGGTTCGATAGCCGCAGCTAGGGCTGCCGCATCGACGTCGGCCAAGGCCACGTTCAGTCCTGCGGACAACATCAACCGCGCGGTTGCCAGACCGATTCCGTGCGCGGCGCCGGTGACAATGGCGGTTCTTCCCTCCAGATTCCACATGCCCGTGAATCACTATAACCTGATCCTTACATCCCGTCATCCGAAAACGGAATAGATTCCGAATTTGTTGACAGGTGCTTCAAGTCATGATAAAAACCACGGTACCCGGGCTCATGCGGTGCGCTGATGAACAGAATCGTTCCCGTCGAGGTTTTCTGCGACAAGCTGCAACCGCGACGGTTGCCACGGCCCTTACACGGCGGACGGGTTCAGCCATGACACATGCCGGAGAGGTCTTCCCCAATGTCTACGAGATTCGCTCGACATTCGGGGATCGTTATCTGCAACAGTATCTGTTCCTCGGCGACACGGTTGTGCTGCTGGATGCCGGAGTCGCCTCTACGCCGGAAGTGACGATCTTTCCGTACCTGGAGAGAATCGGACTCAGCCCCACGAAGATCGATATCGTCATTGCGATGCATGCCGATGCAGATCATCACGGCGGGCTGCCGGCCATAAAGAATGCGTCGCGGAACACGCTTTTGGCTTGTCATCAGCGCGATTTGAAATTGATCGAAGAGCCAGAACGCCTCTATCAGGATCGCTACAATTTTCTGGAGCACGATCATCAGTTGGGGTTCGGCCGGGAGGGCATGGTGAACTGCCCCGAAGGTCGGCGCGTGGACCTGGTGCTGGCCGCCGGTGAGACCATTCAGATCGGCCCAGACTGGAAGCTTCACATCTGGCATGTTCCGGGACACTCCGACGGACACTTGGCGGTCTATGACGAGAAGCATAAGGCCGCGTTCACCAGCGACGCTGTGCAGGCCAACGGCTATCCAACTATAGACGGCAAGATGGCCTTCGGCCCAACTTACTATACGGTGGACGCTTATTTAGCGACGATTCATTTTCTGGAACAACAACCGATCGAGCACATCTTTTCCGGTCACTGGAAACCCCAGCATGGAGAGGAAGTCCGAAGCTTTCTCGCGCAGTCGCGTGATTTTGTAGAGAAGGCCGATGAGTTGATCAAAGATCAGTTTCGAAATCGGCCGAAGGCAACACTGCGGGAATTGATCGACGCTGTCAGCCCAAAACTCGGGCCGTGGCCGGGTGAGACGGCTCCCTTCCTGCAATTTGCCGTTTACGGGCACGTCACGCGGCTTGAACAATCGGGGTTTCTCCAACACAGTAAGACGTCACCGCGGGAGTACTTCCGTCCATGAGCCGACAGCAAATTGATCTCGCAGGAAATTGGGACCGTTGGATTCGCGGCCGGAAGTGGGACACCGTTGTTGTTCCCTCCTCCCTGCGCCCTTCCGGGATTTATACGCTTCAACGCGAAATCCGGCTGCCTGCAATCCAAAGCGGCGAACGCCTTTTCATGAGCTTCGACGGCGTGGCGTACCACGCAAGCGTTCAAGTCAATGGGCAGGACGTGGGCCAGTTCGGCCCGTATGTCCCCGCCAACCTGGAGATCACCAAATCCGCGAAAGAAGGTGACAACAAAGTCGAGGTTACGATCTGGGACCTGGAACAGGGTACGAATGCAGCGGCCCGGGCAGACGCAGCCGTCGGCGTGAATCTTGGATGGGAAGCTTACGGCGGCATCATTCGCGGCGTCCGCATGGAGACACGTCCATCCGCTTTCGTGGACAACGTGCGCACGGCCTACCAGCTGTCATCGGACTTTCAGCAAGCCGACTGCACGTTCCGCCTGTTCCTGTCAGCTGTAACAGCAGTGACAGCCGAGGCGTCAGTGGAAGTATTTCACGGCTCCAACAGAGTGGCGCAAGCAACTGGGCAGGTTTCTCTCACAGCAGGCACATCGGAACACGAAGTTCGTGCCACTGTCGCACAGCCATTACTCTGGGAACCGCAACATCCCCACCTGTACCGGGTGGTCGTTACGCTGCGAACCCCCAGCTCGTCCGACGTGTACGAGTTCCGAACCGGGTTTCGGCACCTCCGGATTCACGGACGGAAGATTGAGTGGAACGGAAAATCGATCCAGTTGCAGGGATTCTGCCGGCACGATATGTGGGAGGGTCAAGGCTTCACGCTAACGCCCGCGCAGATGCGCCACGACATGATGGCCATCAAGCAGACGGGTGCCAACTATGTCCGCCTTTCTCACTATCCACACCACCGTCAGATCATTGACCTGGCCGATGAGCTTGGCCTTCTGGTGACGGAAGAACCCGGATACTGGCAGGTGGATTTCGCCACTATTCCGGAGTCGCAAATTGCTGCCGGCTTAGAGACTCTGGCGGCCACGATCCGCCGCGATTGGAATTCTCCTTCAATCTTCGGATGGTTCTTGGGAAATGAATCGGCGCTGACGCTCGATTATTTGAAGCGCGGAAAGGCGCTCTGTGATCGCCTCGACCCGCTGAAACGTCCGGTGTCGTTCGCCAACGATCGCAAGCCCGAAACGGTGAAGCCGATGTTTGAAGAAGCCGGACTCGACTTCTTCTCACAGCATCTCTATACGTTCAACAGTAATAAGTTCGAAGAGACAGCCGCGCTCTATGGCGATGGAAAGCCCTTCTTTGTCGATGAATGGGGCTGGGAAGATGCCGGCCGAGGGCAGATTTTTTGGGAACGGAACTTCGATCATATGTTGTCGGCCATTCGTTCAGGAAAAGTGGCCGGCCACGCATTTTGGTCGTGGAACGATGTGAGGGAGTACTCTCGTATCGATTGGCCAACGTTCGATGGCATTCTTTTTTCCGGTGTGGTGACTGAGTCGCGCAGCCCGCGTGCCGAGTTGTACGAACGGTTCATTCGACTATTCCAAAACCGCGAAGAGCACCCCGGCAGTTCCTCCATCGGCCTCAAAACGCCCTTCCGCAGCACCCCGGATCTTGTTCCTCTTCGTTTTCCGGTCGTGAAGTCGCGAACGAACGCCCAACCTGTCGATATCCAAGCCCATATTGATTCCAACGAATCGACGGCGGCCTGGGCATCCGTCGAGAAGCTGGTAGGCGAAAGTTGGCCGCAAGAGCGGATGGCCCGAAATCAATGGGAACGGACCGGCAAACAGCTTCGCTTCTGGACCGTTCCGTCCGCAGACATAGCTGGCTTGCCGTTTCGCTTCGCTTTGAAGGACGGATTCGTTCGGCCCCTGGCTGTCACAGCGGAGCACCCGGAAATCACGATTCGCGTAAACCGCCCCTGTACGGATCTGTACTTTTTAGGAAGCGTCACAGTCCTGGGAGGATACCCACTGCAGGGCAAACACGGAGAAGTGGCGGCCGTACTGGAGAAGCGTTACGCGGGCGGACGCATCGACCGGATGCCGCTGCGAAACGGCATCGAGATAGCCCGGTCGAATATCGTCCATGGCTCAACGAGGATTGAACCCATAGCATCCGCAGCGCCGCGAGCGCTGCTGTTCCAGAAAGATCCTGCTCGAGAGCAGTACCAGGTCTTGTTGCTTTCATCACCCGTCGGCGGTCAGCTGGCTCAAGTTCGACTGGTCTGGAAGAGCGGGCCGCCATTGTTGTTCTTCGCCATCACGACCACCAGCACCACTCAGAAGGTATCCGCATGATGAAGCGCCGCCTTTTCCTGGGAGCCGCCGGAGCTCTTGCGAGCCCGACTCTTCACTCCTACGCCGCTCCTCAGGCGGGCCCTGACCAGAGGAATCGCATCAGCCTGAACGGCCCGTGGGAGCAATCCGTTGCAGGCGAGCGCCTGCGCGAAGTGCTCGTTCCGGCGTCGCTCCGGCCCAGCGGTTCCTACGCTCTCAGCCGGAGGATTCCGCCGTTGAAGTTGGGCACCCAGGAAAGAGCTTTTTTACATTTCGAGGCGATTGCGTTGTTCGGCCGTGCCTTCTTCAACGGTAACGAATTGGGCGAGATGAACCCCTACGTCCCCTACGACTTCGATATCACCGCACTTCTTCGAGATCAAAACAACGTAGTCAAAGTGGAACTTGCGGACCTGACTCCGGATCATCGAGGCAAGGGCGCCGAAGCCATCGAAATGGGAATAAATCCCGGTTGGGAAGCGTATGGCGGAATCATTCGCGACTGCTGGGTGGAGACTCGGCCATCGACGTTTATCGAGAATGTCCGGCTCAGCTATGAGTTTGAGCCCGAATACGCAGCTGCGCGCTGCACTGCACGAATTTGGTTGAACGCAAAGGCCACCGTTACAGGTTCCACGACGCTCACGCTTGCGCGTGCCGGACATACCGTCGCCCACGTTCGGCAAGAACTTTCGAATAGCCCCATGGAGATTGAACTAACCTTTCGCGTGGCGGACATCGTTCTCTGGGCGCCCGAAACTCCCGACCTATACGACCTGTCGATCAAGATTCAAACCCCAACCGGCTCTGACGAGTTCGCGTGCCGCACCGGGTTTCGCGACTTCCGCGCGGTGGGATCAACATTTCAGCTCAACGGAAAGAAGATCATCCTGAATGGCGTGTGCCGCCACGACATGTGGAAGGATCAGGGGTTTACGCTCACCCGCGCGCAAATGCGCTCCGATATGGAAGCGATCAAGGGCATGGGAGCGAATCACGTTCGCCTGGTGCACTACCCTCACGATCGATATATTGTCGAGCTCGCAGACGAGTTGGGACTGCTGGTTGCGGAAGAGCCGGGTTACTGGCAAGTCGATTTCCAGAAGGCCTCTCCCGCGCTCGTGAAACTGGGGCTGGACATTCTGGAGACGACGATTCGCCGGGATTGGAACTCCCCTTCCGTCGTCCAGTGGCTCCTCGCGAACGAGTGCCGGGTGACGCCTGCCTTCCTGACGGAAGGAAAAGCGCGCTGCCGCAAGCTGGACCCGCTCGAGAGATTGGTTTCGGCAGCGAATGACAAACGCAAAGAAGACATGAAGCCGATGTTCCAGTCCGCCGGGATGGACTTTTTCGATCAGCATCCCTACACCGCCAACGTTCAGCAGTTTCGCGAAATTGCGGCATTCTACGGCGACAGCAAGCCCCTCATGTTTTCCGAGTGGGGTGGGAAGGAAATCGGCCAGTCGCCCCACATCATGCCGCACACCGTCGATATGCTGCTCGAACTGCATTCGACGAATCAATTGGCAGGCACCGCGTTTTGGTCATGGCAAGACGTGCCGGAATTCAGCCGCGTCGATCCGGAAATGCAGGACGGTATCCTGCAGTCCGGGGTCGTTACGGAAACTCGAGAACCGCGATCGAGTGTAGCGATGGAGCTTCGGCGACTATTCGAAGGAATGGCGCGTGCCGCGCCGGCAATTTCCACTCCGGTAATCCTCCCTCTCCGCACCGCGCCATGGACGCCTGGCAAGCGAATCGAGCCCGTTTCGTTAGACGCGCTGGTGGAATCCGAAGAACAGCGCCGAGCGTGGTCCGATTGCGAAGAGATTCTCAGCAAGTATTGGCCGACGCAGGGATTCACTCGGAATCATTGGGAGCGCACAGGCAAGCAGTTCGTACTCTGGCGGCAACAAGCGTTGGAAGTGGCGGGCGCCTCATTTCGAACGGCTGCAGCGAACGGATTTGTCCGTCCGCTCGTCCTGACGCCAAATCATCCCGAAGTTACGATACCGGTTGGGCGTTCCTGCTCCTCAATACACATCTTGGGCCATGTTTCGCTGGCGGGAGGTTATCCCACAGCTGCCGAAGAGGGAGCCGTCGCGGCGACTCTACAACTGAAAGGAAGCGGCGGGACCGGGCAGAATATTCTGATCCGTCACGGCTACGAAGCGGCGCAGGGAAACATGATCTTTCGAGCCGGCCGCATCGACCCAATCGCCACGCTGACCCAGCCGGTGCTCCACTTCGACAAGGACACGGCGCGCGAGCAATATCAGTTCCTGCTCTACAGCCTGCCGCTGAAAGATCAGCGATTAGAATTGTTGACTTACCGGTTGAGTCCGGACGAAAAGTTCCCTCTGCTGTTGCTCGCAATCAGCACAGAAGCGATCTAGCGGGAAGGCTGCGAGGAGGCCAGGAAGCCGCTTCGCGCGATAACCTGCTCCATCTCACGGGCAGCTTCTCCCACGGGCATCCGGAAGGGCCGGCGTGGCTGTCCGATATCCCGCCCTGTCAGATGTATAGCGTATTTCGCCCGCGAAGGAAAATCCGCATGGTCCACCAAACGCCAAATTGGTGTAATCCGTTCATGCAGTGAGCGGGCAGTTTGCAGGTCACCTTCGTTCACCGCGTGATACATCTCCACTGTCTCTTTCGGAAACACTGCCGCCGTTCCAGAAATCGTCCCGTCCACTCCCAACATGAATGATGGAAAGATCATGTCGTCCAGGGCGGAGTAGATCCGGATGGTTCCGCGCATCGTGGATAGCAACGCCACGAGGTTGTGGATATTCCGGCCGCTTTGCTTCACTCCGATGATCTGCGGATTCGCGCTAATGATTTCCTGCAACGCTTCAACGGCAGCCTGTGCCCAAGGCACTACGTTGTAAATAATCAGGGGTAAGCCCGTGGCATCGGTGATGGAGCGATAATATTTGCTCAACACGCGATTGTCCATCGAGAACTGAAAATGCGGCGGTGGCACTTGAAAACCGATCGCGCCGGCATCGCGGGCGGCGATGCTCAGCCGGACCGCTTCGAGAGAGTCGTCGGCGATGATAGCCGCCAGTACGGGTACATTCCCTTCAACAGCCTCAATGGTGAGTCGAACCGCAGCGGCAAGCTCAGCTTCCGAAAAACCGGCACCCTCGCCCATGCTGCCACCGACTACGATTCCCGTCACGCCGGACTGGATTAGATAGCGGGCTTCCGCGGCCAGCTTCTTCTCGTCGATGCGATCCTCGTCATCAAAGGGCGTGATCATCGGCGGGATTACACCCGTCAGATCTCGTAAAGAGTGTGAGGAGGCCATTCCGCTCCGAAGGTCACGATAGCACCGCAACAGACGGGAAGTCAATGAATGCGGAATGTATTCCGAATATTACTTTCCGCTGCGGCGAAACTGCCAATCATCCTCGAAAAGCGAGATATCGGGATTGTCGTGGTAAGGGTGCGCACGGACAGCGTCCAGGTTCAGCTCTGCGCCCAATCCGTTACCCGTCGGGAATTCAAAATGCCCATCTCGAATCGCCGGAAACGGCGAAAGAAGATCGCGCTCCCAAGGTTCATTGAAGGCTTCAAAGGTTTCCTGGAGCCAAGCATTTGGGGTTGAAAAATCGATATGCAAACAGGCCAGGGTGCAGATTGGCCCTTGCGCGGCATGAGGAATGATCAACCCATAGTGTGCGTCGATCATGTCGGCCACTTTCCGAGTGCCGAGGATCCCGCCCATGTGAAGGGGTTCCACGTTGAGAATGCCAATCGCATCGTAACGGAGAAGTTCCGCCAGTTGGTGTTTAGAAGAAAGACTCTCTCCGGTCGCGATAGGAACGTTCACTTGCCGTGCCACTTCGATGGTCGCGTGGATGTTGCCGTGATGAACCGGTTCCTCAAACCAGGCTGGGCGGTATGGCTCCAGAAGACGTCCGATTCGAATTGCTGTCGCGGTATTGAAACGTGAATGAGCTTCGATCGCCAGTTCGACGTTAGGCCCCACAGCCTCGCGGACTCCGGCAACAAGATCCAGCGACAACGCTTCCTCTGCGGGCGAGAGAACGGATAGGGCTGGCCCAAATGGGTCAAACTTCAGCGCACTGTAACCCATTTCGACAGCTCGGCGCGCGGCCTGTCCAAAGGCTTCCGGCGTTCGCGAGCAACGGTACCAGCCGTTGGCATAGGCGCGAACCGTAGTGCGGCAAAGGCCACCCACCAAATTGTAGATAGGCTGTCCCAGGGCCTTACCGATGGCGTCCCAACAAGCAATCTCCAGCGCGGAGATGGCACATGCTTTGATCTGGCCGCCGTCCGCGTAAACGTGCCGATTCAGCCGATTGACAACAAGCTCGGTCTGGAAAATGTCCAATCCGAGAATGAACGGTTTCATCTCGTGAACCGCAGTCTCCACTGTCTTTGAAAGGTGGCCCAGTGAACCCTCGCCTATTCCTGTCAGCCCCTCATCGGTGAGAATCCGGACGAATAACCAATTCTTCCAAGGGTTTCCCACAAGAAAGGTTTCTACATTGACGATACGCATCGAAGACTCGTCGCTCCTTGGACTTCAGCTCAGCCCCAACAGTATGAAACTCTATGAAGTTTGCTTGTTGCTGTCAAATCCGGAATGTTTTCCGTTTCTGATCGCGCTGTCTGGAACGGCTGCCGATACGTCTTTTCAGCCGTCGTGTGAAACATTCGGATCGCAATGCGAAATTCACTACCCCCGTTTGTGGA
>CAYTVP010000165.1:0-9635 GCA_964441675.1 uncultured Solibacteraceae bacterium
ATCTGGCTGATCCGCGACGAAGCCTGGATTGCTGCCGCCCTTTTCGCGCTGGTTCCCGGTGCCGTGCTCGTTCCCTGGTACGGGCTGCTGGCGATATTGTTTGCGCCTGTTGGCATTTACCTGTTCCAACTGATTGCCTTAAACGGAATGTTCGTTGTTCTGGCAGGACGTAAGGTTTCCTGGAAGGGGCGGCGGGTCTAGTGGCGGCCTCTTATCCGGTGCCGTGGGATCTGGTGTTTGGTCTGACACCTTACATCCGCAGCCGTACGCGGCGCGATATCGACGACTTTACGGCCGCGATCGTTCGAAGAATGCAGCCGCCGCCGGGAGTCCAAGGCGCCGCGCACATCCCGTCTGATCCCCAGTTCCTACTGGTAGCAAATCATTATCAGCGCAAAGGCCTCTGGATTTTGTTTCCGGCCGCCGCGATCACGCAAGCCGTACGCCGGGCGGCAGGGCTCGGGAATCCGCCGGTCCGCTGGATTGTCACAGCAAACTGGCCACCCCTCAGCATCGGTCCATGGCGCATCGCATCACCCGGGGACATCCTGCTGCCTCGCGTCGCCGACGCGCTTCACTGCTTCCCTGTCTCGTTCGCCCGAAGCAACCAGGGATTCACCGCGGTTTCGATCCGGAGGCTGATCAAGACCGCGCCCAATCTCCATCGTCCGATCGGCTTATTTCCGGAAGGTGTTGCCGGTACAGCCGGCCGTCTCACCGACCCGCTACCCGGCGTTGGCAAGCTGATTCGCCGGTTGCAGCGGCCAATGCTGCCTGTTGCCATTTTTGAAACGGACCGTCTGGTGATCCGGTTCGGCGGCTTGATCGGCCTCGAGGAAATCGGCGCGGCACAGGACCCGGCAAGACTGGCTATGGAGCGAATTGCCGCGCTACTTTAGCCTGACAACAGATACTGCAGATTGCGTTTCACGGCCGGCCATTCGGATTCAATGATGCTAAAAACAACCGTGTCCCGATAGGTACCGTCCGCGAGGATCATATGGTTGCGAAGGATCGCATCCTGTTTTGCTCCTAGCCGTTGGATGGCCTGGCGCGACCGGAAATTAAACGAACTCGTTCGCAGCTCAACGGCGATCGATCCCAACTCCTCAAAGGCGTGCCGGAGTAAAAGCAGTTTGCACTCCGTATTAATCGCGGTTCGCTGCGCGCTCTCTGAGTACCAGGTATGGCCGATTTCCAGACGCCGGTGTTCCGGAACAACATTGAAATAGCGCGTCGTTCCTACAATCAGTCCGTCGGACAAACGCCGGACCGCGAATGGCATCGCTTCCTGCTCATCGCGCATCTTCAGCGCGGAATCGATATAAGCGCCAATACCCTCAGGCGTTGGAATTTGAGTAACCCAAATCCGCCAAAGCTCGCCGTCGCGAACGGCGCGGCGCAACCCTTCGGCATGTTCGATCGACAAAGGCTCGAGCGTCGCGTGCGTCCCGGTTAGGGTAACCGGCTCGATGAAGCGGGCCATGCTCCATGTTGGCATTTGAAGCCCAGCCCGCTCCGATGCGGCTAGAAGAAGATTGCCAGTGTTAAGTTCATTAGCGGCTGTCCACCGAAGCTGGCTGTACGCGGATCGGAGGACACTTTGCCAAACGTAAGCGGATTCCGGAAATCGACAACGCTCGTCGGCGGGTTGAAGTTGAACGTCTTGAGCGCATTCTGGAAATCCCAGCGAAGCTGCGCGCGCCAGCGCTCGCTGAACTGAAAGTTCTTCTGCGCCGAGATCTGGCTCCACACCAGCGGCAGACCGGTAATCAGATTGCGCCCGGCGTTGCCAACGCGGAAGCTGCATTGCTCCCGTTCGGCTTGTGTCGGAGTGGCAGAATAGGCGCACCCGCCTGGCAGCGTGAAGTTGCTCAAGCCATTCAGGTCTCCTGTATACACGCTATTAATGTTCTGCGAATTGAACCGGTCGCCGCCGAGTTCGCGCCACCCATCGCGGATCTCGATCGGGCCAACCACATCCGGCCGGCGGTTTCCGGCAAATGTCGAATAGTAGTTGTACGGGCTGCCATCGAACGAAAAGTTCAACGGATTGCCGCTTTCGAAAGTCTGGATCCAGGAAAGCTGGAATCCGCCGAAGACCCACTTTTTCCACCCGGACTGCGCCCACCGCTTACCCATCCCGAACGGCAACTCGTAGGTGACCAAGCTCACGAATCGATGGCTACGATCGTAGCCGGCCCGCGCCTTATCAAGGCTTCGATTCTGAATCGGTGCGAGACCCGATCCATCGTTGTCGTTGTCCTGGCTATTAATCGCTTTCGAAAACGTATAGAACGATGAGAACAGCAACCCGCGAGACATCCGCTTTTCAACCTTCACCGTACCCGAATGGAAGGTGGAATGGCCGAAGTTCGAACGCTGCCGGATATCGCCGAACTGGTTGAAGGGACGAAACTCCTGTGCGCGGCCTTGTACGGCTTGCTGCTGGGCATAGTTACCGGCAAAGAAGTCAATCGGGAACGTGTTGTACTGCCAGCGCTCCAGCAGTCCCACGCCGGCCGAACCCTGATAGCTGACATCGAGCAGGTAATCCTTCGCGAACTCATATTGCACGCTCGCGTTCCAGTTCATCGTGTAGGGATTCCGCAACGCCGGATCCCACCATTCGACGCTTCTCGAACCGAAGTTCGCACCGGTATAGGGAGAGGTCAAATTGGGCTGCACAGGAAACGATATCGGGTTGGGTATCTGGCTGATCCGATAGACTGGCGTAGGATTTCCAGGCGCGGGCTCCTGATTCGCTGTGGCTACGTACTCGTCATACTGCCCACGCTGCATCGGAAACTTGATATCCACCGTGTACATGCCGAAACCGGCACGGAACACCCACCGTTCGAGTGGATGCCACGCCATTCCGATACGCGGATTGAAATTGTTGCTGTCGCGCGCCGACAGTCCAGTAGACGGATGGATGATGGCGCCGGTACGCCCGGTGACGCCATCCATCCCGGTGGGATCGAAATTCGACATCAACCCGTACTTGGTATTGAACGGACTCTCGTTCGAGTAGCGAACGCCAAGATTCAGCGTCAACGTCCGCGTCACTTTCCAGTCGTCTTGTATGTAGAAGCTATGGATGCTGGATCGCGGCAACCAGCTGGTCAGCTCGGCCGTGAACGTGGCCTGCCGGACATAGCCTGTCAGAAATCCCGCCATGGTATTGCCGGTGTTGGGAACCGGCTGTCCGTTGGCCTGAAGACCGGCCGTCACGTTGTCGAAGAAAAACTCCGCGGGCCGCGCAAAGTTAGCCGAGTTCAAACGATACTTCAACAGCTCGTAGCCAAACTTGAAGGCGTGTGAACCCCGGATCCAGGTAGTATCGTTCCGGAACGAAAACGTCTCGTTCACCATCTTGCCGGGGGTGGCTCCCGCAATTCCATACAAGCTGTTGGCGGAGTCGCGTCCAGCACTCGAAGCCCCAAACGCGGGCATCAGCGACGGATCTATATTTGGGATTCCTAACTGCGAAGGCCAGTCCTCGCCGTACGAGGGAACCTGCGTATCATTGCGGCGCCGGAAGTAGCCGATCCGGGAGTCATTCACAAGCGACGGCGATGCCACCCATGTATATCCGAGTGAGCTGTTCAATTGCTTAAACGGGGCATAGTTGCCTTGAAAGGAATCGAACGCGGCGCGGTCGGTCCGGATGTTGATCGGCCGTCCGTAGCCCGAGTAGTTGTTCTGGGTGAAGCTTCCGTAAACCTTGAATGCTGACGAGACCTGATGATCGACTCGGAGGTTGTAGTCATCCAGGAAAACCAACGCCAGCTCGTCCGCCAGCAGATTCCCCACTGGTCCGGCAGAGTTGAACGTGCCGGGCTGATTCGGCTGCACCCAGGGATCCAACTGCAGCACTTTGGCGGCGACGGGATCTATCCGGTTGGTTGGCACAAGATTGTTCGGGAACGGATCGCGTACCCATGCTCCGTTCACCAGACGGGTCGTGGCGGGATCGAATATCTGATTGGCGATCCCGCCGGGAAAGTTAAAGTCGCCCTGCCGCATTGCCAGGGTGGGCGTGTTCGCAGTGACCTGCGCGACCTTTTTTTCGTGAAGCCGTTGATAGCCGAAAAAGAAGAACGTCTTGTTTTTAACTATCGGGCCACTGAAGTTCGCGTCCGGCTGCATGAAGAAACTGGGAACGCCATCCGGGCGGCCTGGTGCAGGCTGCGAAGTGCGGAGACGGTCGAAGAACAGACGATGCTGCATGTTCCGCGTCCGGCCGTACCACGATGCCATTCCGTGAAACTCGTTCGTCCCGGATTTCTTGACCACGCTGATCACTCCGCCTGCCGAATGCCCATATTCGGCGGGAGGCACCGTCGAAATCACCTGCACCTCCGCCACCGAATTCTGCAGCGGCTTAATCACGCCCGTGCCGCCCATCTGATCGTTACCGTTCACTCCGTCTTCAAAAATGCCGATGGCGCCGTTTCGCTGTCCCGCCAGGTGATAGCCACCAAGGTCACCTCCGTAAGTAAACCCTCCGGAGGACATTCCCGGCACCAGATTCAATGTAGAATTGACGTACCGCTGGTAAAGCGGCAATTCATACAGAGTGTCACCACCCATCACCGTGCTTGTCGCGGAAGTTTCCGTTTCGAGCAAGGCGGTAGCCGCGCTCACCTCTACCGTCTCGGTAACCTGTCCCAGCTGCATCACCATGTCGATCGCCATTGTGTCTCCGGTGCGAAGGACGACATCCTCGTTAATGGTTTTCTTGAAGCCGTCCGCTTCCGCACTGACACGATAGCTGCCCGGCTGCAGCGACACGATACGGTAGATTCCTTCCGCGTTGGTTTGCGCGGTGAATGTAAAGTTGTTCAATTTCTGAACAATCACAACTCTTGCATTGGGCACCACCGCTCCGGAAGAATCGGTGACACGGCCCGTAATGGTAGAAGTACCGATCTGCGCCAGGGTCAAACCGCCGAGCGCAATCATAACAATGATGGCTTTCAACATGAGAACCCCTCCCGCTATGGCGAAATGCGGATGGATAGTTATAATCACAACTCGTGCGAAACTGCAAGGTTATTGTTTTGCCGGGCGACGGAATTGGCCCGGAAGTTATCGCTGCCGGCGTGGCAGTTTTGGAAGAAACAGCCAGAAAACTCGGAACCGTAAGGTTCGATCTCGCGGAATTTCCGTGCGGGGCGGGCGAATTTCTCCGGCGTGGGAATCCCCTCCCCCAGGAAACGATTGACGCCTGCCGGCACGCCGACGCTGTATTGCTAGGCGCTATGGGCTTGCCGAACGTCCGTTGGCCGGACGGCACGGAAATGGTCCCGCAAATCGATCTCCGCGAAATTCTGGATCTCTATGCGGGCGTTCGCCCGATTTATTTACACAACGGAGAGCACTCTCCGCTGAAGGGATTCGAAGCCGGACAGATCGATTTCGTGATCTTCCGCGAGAATTGTGAGGGGCTATTTGCCTCGCGTAAGAACAGCCATCCAGCCGGCGCGTCCACGGTGGAAGACGTATTGCGCATTACGCGGCCAGGAGCCGAGCGAATAATTCGGGCTGCATTTCGCCATGCTGCGAAGCGCCGTAATTTCGTCACTCTTGTCGACAAGGCGAACGTGCTTCCGTCAATGGCCTTCTTTCGCTCGATCTTTAACGAGATCCATAAAAAGGAATTCGGCATAGCTCGCACGGATCGGATCTACGTCGATGCGGCGGCGCTCTACTTTCTGGAACACCCCCGCCATTTCGACATTCTGGTGACGGAAAACATGTTCGGGGATATCCTGTCCGATTTGGCCGCCGGACTGATCGGCGGCATGGGAATGGCGCCCAGCGCCGATATCGGCGACCGCCATGCTATCTTCCAGCCGAGCCATGGGACAGCGCCGACCATTGCCGGACAAGGTATTGCCAACCCGGTTGCAACCATTCTTTCCGTCGCCATGATGTTCGACTACCTGGAGTTTCCTGACGGCGCCCGGATGATTCGTCATGCCGTGAGAACTGTAATGGCCGATCCGGAGAATGCCACTCCCGATCTCAAGGGCGGGCTGACCACCACGCAGTTGACAAATTTGATTCTGGAAAACCTCATCTCGCAATGAACTGGGGAGTTTTTTCGTACCTCCGCGCACATTTCGCCCCTCTTGGTAGTCGTTTGGGCCAACTGAGGGCTTTTGAGGGCCGGGCGTCCCGGCGTATGGTCTGCCAATTGCTCAGGAAAAGACGACAGGAGGATCAGCTAAAGCATGCTGAACTATTCAATTCTCTTTCTTGTGATCGCATTGATCGCGGCAGTCTTCGGATTCGGCGGAATTGCCTCGGCCGCCGCCGGCATTGCGAAGATCTTATTTGTGGTGTTTCTGGTTCTGTTCCTGGTCAGCCTCATTATGGGTCGCAGGGCGGCCCCATAGCGCGGCGACTTTTAGCGGAACCGCCCAAAAGTTGCGTCGGTTGGCACGAGATTCGGATCATTGGTAATCAAAAAGCCGTCAATTTTAGTATTCACTTGGCGGCTTTTGATATACAGCTTGTGCCAGCCGGCTTTTAACGTGAAGGTTCGTGGATTTACGGTGAGCGGCGAACCTCCGTTTCGTCCGTTGACCCGAGTCCATTGCCACGAGTTCGACCAGCGGTTGTGCGCCAGATCGTATACGTCTGTCGGCCCTGTGTTCATTTGTATATAGAACGTTCCCTGGTCCGGAGACGGCGAGAGAATTCTTCCCCAAATATAGTAGGTCCCCTCATATGGCACGTGCACGTTGTAAATAACCTGCCCTGTTTCCGTTTTCGCAGACTGCACGTACTTTCCTCCCGAAACAGACGCATCATTCACGATAGGAAAGTCATATCTCGGACCGTTTTCTGCTTCAATATAGCCGCTATAGATTCGGGCGGGTGCCGGAGTCGGCGTGGGTATAGGAGTCGGAGTGGGTGTTGGTGTTGGAGTGGGTGTAGTTGGCGTAGGTGTAGGAGCCGGTGTCGGTGTGGGCGTAGAGGTTGGCGCCGGGTCATGGTCAGGATCAGGCGTTGGCGCCAGAGAAGCGGAACCCACGGTTCGAATGACAAATGCGCCAAAATCGGGCGGGGTATGTACGGGCGAGTGCGGAACCGAGCCGATTGGAGCAGCCACCGCCGTCTGAGTCATTGGAATCACGATATTAGGTCCCGTATATGTGCCGCTAGCTATCGGCACACCATAGTAGTTTTGAACATCCACTAACTCCCATTTATCCCCGGGAGCTAACGACAACGCCGCGATGTTTGCCGTTACCGTAGCCGACCGGCTCCAGTTAAATACGGCAATGTGCGCGCGTCCCGCCTCATATCGATTTGGCCGGACATAGACGCTTGAACCTGCCGGCCGCTCCGACCACGAATAGTATGAATTTGACGGATATTCGGTCTTACTGAAGTTTCTCAGCGGGCCGACCAGCGTATTTCCGCGAAAGCTGCTAATTGTACAGCGGTGGAGCGTCATGGCGTGCCCGCCCGAGAAAAAGACATTGTTCTCAAGAGTCAGGTTGGCGCATCCGTTTCCGAGAGCATAGTAACCGAAATTATTATCGCCATCGTGAATGGGATTTCCTTCCGGATAGAATGTATAGTTTTCTATTACCGTCGGAAAATTTGGAATCGCTGTTCCGCCAATAAAGATATTTCGAGAAAACCGATTCTGCAACGCGCCATTGTTGAATACGATATTACCTTCCAGGTAAAAGTTATTAAGTGCTGCCTGCGAAGTCCCGTAGATCTGAATCCCCTGATCGAACTGATTAAAGATAATATTGTCGATTAGTGATTTACGACCGGTCAGGTTCTGCATGTATGCCCCGTGGCCGTGGCCCCGGTCTGGTCCCTTCCAGCCGTTGTAATAAACGATGTTGCCGTAGAATTCCGTATCGGACGCCTGCTCCCAGGCAGCCAGACCGCCTGACGCGTCATGAATGACGTTATTGATGATCTTTACGTTCGCGGCATGCACCGTCAGGCCGTTGACCTGTAAAATGTCGCTCACCCAGGATCCGGAGACAGACGAAACGCGGTTAGTACGGCTGTTCAGAATTTCTAGATCGCGTATGATGACCCACGGTTTGTGGACTTCGAGTCCGCCATCGATAACCACTTTCTCCTTCTGATAGGGCCTGAGCGTGATATAGCGTCCGCTCGCGCCCGTAAGACGAACGTGAATTGCCAGGCGATCTCTTGCCGAATAAGTACCGCCGCGCAGGTAAACAGTGTCACCCGGTTGAATCGCGGGAGGATGGTACAAGACAGTACTTAAGTCCCAGGGATTTGTGATACTGCCCGTGCCTGCGGATGACCCGTTTGTGGCCACCCAAAATTCAGCGGCCTGCACTGGACACAAAACACATAGAAGTACTGGTACGTTCCAGTATTTTTTTAAAGACATCGTTGCGGCAGAGTAAAGGATTCTGGGTTGCTCTGTCAATGTGTTGTGAAAAAGAAAGGGCCGGCCCTGCAGGCCAGCCCTTTGTAAGTACCGTTTGGCAGGGAGCTTAGCTTCTTATCAAAAATCTCCGTGAAGCAAGTGATTCGCAAAGCGAGTGACTCGCGGAGAAAGTGATCTAAGTCACTCTGCCTTCAATCCGGTTACAGGAACAATAGCTAGCTCTGCGCTGTTGCGGTTGCCGCCGGCGCGACCCACAGAATAGGCTACGTAAAGTTTGCCGTCGTACTCTACGGCGTAAGGATAAGACAGCGCGGCGGGCTTAGTGTCGGTTTCTCCCGGACGGACAGCATCGCGAATACGATACACCTTCGAAAAGTACTTCTCACCGGGGCGGCTGACAGCGATCGTCAAAGGCGAGCGCCGCGTGCCGCTGTCGGAGGTGGTAGTGCAGATGAGGTAGCGCTGCCCGGTTGAGAGCGTTCCGGCATAGGGCTTGGATGTTGCCATGGGAAGATTGCTCTCGCGGTTGACGGTCCAGGTGCGGCCGTAGTCCTGGCTGGAAGAGGCCAACGCCAGGGGCTTCGCCCCATAGCGCACAATGGCGGTCACATCTTTACCGTCGACGATCGCCGAAGTCTCGCCCCACATTTTGGCGTCCGGTATCTGCGGAATGATGCGTACGTCCCACTTCAGGAGATCGTCCCCGTGGCTCACCGCCACGGCGCCGGGATGCGTCCCGCCGATGCTGGCTCCCGCCATCAGCCAGTTTCCATTCGCCATTTTCACCGGTTCTGCGAGCGGCCAGAAACCCTCTCTGGCGACAATGCCGCGCGACTGCCAACGATTTTCTTTCTCATTGAGCGCCCAGGCTTCGGTGCTTACTCCTTCGTACTTGCCTGTGAAACGGCAGAGAAAGGCCCAGAGTGTGCCTTTATACGAGAGAAAGACGCCGTGGCTGGCTGCCGCCTTTGCATCGCCTGGAGCGATCATCTCGACAGCGGACCAGGTACGTCCGCCATCGCGGCTGCGGGAGCCCTGCACCACTTCGCCCATGGTATTCTCAAGACCTTTGTTATGACCCCAACTTGCGTAGAGCACGCCTTTGTGGCGCACAATCGCCACGCCGTGAAGCCAGTCGTAGCCATCGACCTCGGGCTCGCGCTTCTTGATTATGGAGAACTGTACGTCCTTCAGCAGGGGAGCTTCGTCAGCTTTGGGGACAGCCTTT
>CAYTVP010000166.1:0-9597 GCA_964441675.1 uncultured Solibacteraceae bacterium
GCGATGCCGAGGTCGTTCGCGCGATCATCGCGCATCGCTTGCCGCAACGCCGCCAGATCCACCGCCCGATCCTTGATCCTGGCAAGCGTGACATGCGGGCGGTATACTTTCACTTCCCGGGGAACACCCGCTTCTTGAAGACGCGCATTCGTTTCTTCGGCCAGCTCCGCTAATCCTACGGCTTCCACGCCTGCGTACAGAATTTGCGGGCGGCGGGAATCCGGAAGCCAGCCGATGCCGCGCAGAGACACCGGAATCGGTGGCCGGTGAATTTGCGCCAATTGGGCATGCAGGTCATTGATGCCCCCATCGGGCCATTCGCCAATGAACTTGGTAGTGATGTGAAGGTTATCGGAAGAAATCCAGCGAAGGGAAGCCAAGGGTTTCAAGTGCTCAACGAGAAGCTCGATGTTGCGCCTCACTTCGTAGGCCAGCGATAGACCGCAGAACAAGCGCATGGGCTAAAACAGGAATGGTATCTCATGTCTCAGCCGCAGCCGCTTCCCAGATCTTTTTATGAACGTCCAACGGTAGAAGTAGCTCATGACCTTCTCGGTATGATTCTCTCCCACGACGGTAAGCAGGGGCGGATTGTAGAAGTGGAGGCGTACCCTCCTTATGACGACCCGGCTGCTCATTCTTTCCGAGGGCTCACCCCACGGACGAAAGTGCTATTCGGCCCAGGGGGACACGCTTATGTGTATCTCAGCTACGGGATGCACGAATGCTTGAACGTTTCCTGCGAGCTTCCCGGTACGCCGGGATGCGTGCTCCTCAGATCGCTCGATTTCGTTTCCGGGCCGGGGCGGCTGACAAAGGCCATGGGCATTACCCGCAAGCACTACGGCCTGGATCTTACGGGAAGCGAGCTGCAGATCTTACGAGGTAGGAGCCCATCGAAGATTGCCATCACGCCGAGGGTCGGAATCACTCGCGCCGCGGACCGCCTGCTGCGGTTTGTTGCCGAAGACTAGAGCAAAAGACTCATGAAGCCAGCGTAGCGACTGCCGGAGGAAACGGTTCGAGTTCCACGTCGCGATAAAGGGCGTTTTTTTCACGTAACGATGCGGTATCGAACAGCAGACTATCGCTGGCGAACCGCTCTATTAGCGTTGACGGCTCGGCGGTAACGTGGCGGCGCGTCGAAAGCAGCGTCGACATTCTTCCCTTGCCGATCTCCGGTCTGGCCCGTTCAAAAATGTCCCAAAGCGATCGCGGCGTGCCATTAGTCGCCCCGTGATGGCTGACTTTGTAAACCGTTGCACCGCTCACCAGACGGCGTATGTCTGGATTGTGGAGAATCCGGGCCCATCCCTGAAGTTCTGTATCGCCGCCGAAAAGAAGTCTGTGACCAAATCCTTCGATGAGCAGAACCACGCTCGTATTGTTTACTTCGCTGTTCAGGGAGCGCGCAAGCGCGAGAATCTGTCCGGAGCGCAGCTGGTTGATCTGCTCGACAAAGCACCGCAAGCCGGGAGGAGCTAGCGCGGGATGCCATTGAGGCGTGCGGGGAAACAGTGGCTTTGCCCTTGGATCGGCAACGTGCAGAACGTTGTCTGAAAGCGGCTGTGCCCAGCTCTCCCGCAGATGGTTTTCGAGCAGGCGAGTCCAGGCGTGGCGCTTTCCAGGTCTCGCCGGGCCCAATACGCGCACCGAAAATCCGGGGAGCAGCGTTTCAAGGCCAGTTCGGGAACCGGCCGTGACATACACCCGGCGTTTTCCCAGCCGCTGTAAGCTCCTGATTGCGCCGTGGTTCGATTGATTCTGGCGCAGCAGTTGCAATATTTGCCGCTTGTGATTGGCCTCCATCTCAAGCGGACTGGCTGCCAGCATCTCCTGCAAAGCGGTGGAGAATCCGTCGATCGCCGTCAGGGCTTTGATCTCGCTGCTCAACTTCAGCGATGATTCAAGCGCGGGGTTTTCTGTCCAGGATTGGATAACCAGCGACGGATCCAGCCGCGCAATCACGTTGCCTGGACTGGCGGATTTTTTTAGTGTGGCGAACCCTCCGATGTGATCGTGATGGCGGTGGGTCGCCACCACGGCATCAAGTTTGCCGCCACAGCGTTCAGCAATATCTTCCGCGATCGGCAACAACCGCAAGCGCTCATCGGCGGCGCCGCCCGCAGTAGTGCCGAAGTCGATCAGAACGTGGCGTTCCACGCCGCCGGCGTAAGTGAACGACAGCAGAAAACAATCTCCCCAGCCCACCTCGTACATGCGGATCCGGATTCGCGCCAGCTTGGCCCCGCTGCTCATGATTTTTCCGGCGCCTCGTCAAAGCAGGAATGGCTCCACTGGTGGGCCAGTCGACGCGACTGGCGAACCGTATCCCGGATTCCGCTCCGTATGTCGTACTTCAGATGGCCGCGCTGATCGAAAATCAGAGTTCCTCCTCCCGTGAGGGTTACCATTTGCTGATTTGGCATTCCTGCCGGCTTGAGGATCGCGGGCGTCATCCAACTCAGCTCCCCGGCGCGAACCCGTAGCGTTTGCACATATTCTGCTACCGTCTCCCGCATCGAGAACCCCCGATCGTCGAGGCGGGTACACGGATGTGCAGACTCCACTTTGGTAGAGGCTTCTTCACACAGGTCGAGATCGCGCCGGTGGTTCCAGATCACGCGAAACAGTTCTTGCTGGTTTCGGTGCAGGCTTTCGACAGATCCCGAAAGAGCAATTTCCGCGGAAGCTTTCGGCCACAACCCGGACTCTCCGTTCCGGACTGCTGTTGATTCCGGTGCGATACCGAATGCCGCAAATCCGCTGCGAAGGGAATCGCGAAAGCCGCGCATTGCTTGTCCGGAAAGCTCGAAATCCGCGGTCAGAAGCGCGCTTAAGAAATCGCTGAAGGAAAGGTCGGTGGGCGGACAATAGTCCAGCGCGCGAATGATGGCGCTGAGCAGGTAGTCGGCGGCATGTGCGCCTTCTTCCACGATTTTTTTGCGAATGGACTTACCACGGTTCCATCCGCCGATTCTTTTCTCCCAGACATCAATGAATGCCCGGAGTATGGCGGAAACCAATACTTCTCCCCGGCGATGCGGTTCCTGGTATTCGGCTCGCAGCAATAACTCCTGCGAAGGGCGGATGCGAGCCGGATGCCGCAATGCGGCCTGGTGACCGTGCACCTCGCGCCCCAACTGTTGAGCGATTCTCAGCAGAAGGCATTCGCGAAGATTCCAGCGATTCTTCGGGCGGGTTGATTGAGCGGAACGCGGCAGCGCCACATCCAGTACCTCCGGCAGCGAGAAGACGCTGAGGATTGCCACCAGGTCGGCGAACCCTTCGTGGAATGCCGCCTGGTCCGGTCCGCCGGTGCCTAAGTAGCCGCCGCGCAATCCGTCGAGGAGCGCATGCGCGGTCTCGTGCGCCACCACGTTGTGCGACAGGCACGAGAAAACCATGCTCCGTTTTCGCGACGAAGGAAAGTATCCGAACAAAAGAGCCTCGGCGTGTTTCGAATAGAAGGCATTAGGATCCCGGAACGCGTGGGGGGCGATTCGGATCTGGTGACTCTTGAAGCCCCATTCCACCGGGCGGCCCAGCGCCCGTTCAAATCGCGTGAGCGTCCGCATCACAATGGCGTAAACGTTCTGTGCATGAAAATGCGGATCGTCGAGGAGTTGGCGGTCGGTGGCTGCGTGGAACCGGTCGGACGTCACCTCGAGATCCGGCTGATAGAGCGAGTGCGTGGTTGCGTCGTAGTCGATTACGCGCACGCGGGCACCACGCGGACCTGGGCCGAGAACCTCCGCCGGAACGCTCACTCGAGCCCGGAGGATCCGTCCTCGAACGCGCACACTCGGATCTTGCGCAATGATCGTCAATGTGCGCTGGTCCGGCATCGGCGTGTCGGCCACAGCGTAGGCGTAAGCCTGAGCGCTTTACCGCATCGTCAATTGGAAGCTATTGAGAATGAAGGATTCTTAGCAGAAACTGAAACGTGACTGTCATTGAAGACGCATGCGCGTCCGCTCGTTCAACACCAGTTCGTCGAATATCGCCAATACCTTACGGCGGTAGTTATACACGCGCTGGATGGAATCTTTGAACGATTCCTCGTAAGGGCGCCGGCTCATCAGCTTGTCCACTAGATACTTGGGCAACTCGATATCGCGTCGAAGGGTCTCGGCCGGGTGTCCACGCAGAAAAAGCCCGTAGAACATTGCAGCCTCGCGCTGTGGCGCGAGCGGGTCCCCTTCTTCAAAAGACGCCGGCTTGGCTACTAAGACACTCACGTCTGCTACCTCAAAAAAGGCCATTGTAAACATGGCTCCTATACTTGTAAAGACCCAACTCGTTTCTCGTTCGTTCCCAATAATCTTCAGATGTTTATTCCCGGCGAACGGTTTCTTCCTCAACCGGATGATGCGATGCGCATGCTAGCGTGTTGGGTGCATGATCTTTCGGCACGTCCAGATCACGGAAGACCTTATCGGATATATACGCAATGTTTCTCCACCGGAACCGCAGTGCCTGCGCGAACTGCGGGAAGAGACAGCATCTCATCCCGAGGCACGCATGCAGATTCCGCCGGAACAGGCAAATTTTATGGCGCTGCTGGTGCGTTTGATCGGCGCACGGCGCCTCCTCGAGATCGGCGTATTCACCGGCTATAGCTCTACCGCGGCCGCTTTAGCACTTCCTCCCGATGGTACGATCGTCGCCTGCGATATCAGCGAAGAATTTACTTCCGTCGCAAAACGCTACTGGAAAAAAGCGGGCGTTGAATCGAAAATCGATCTTCGATTGGCGCCCGCGATCGAGACGCTGGCAGACCTCACGGCTTCCGAGCGCGGCTCTTTCGATATGGCCTTCATCGACGCCGACAAGCAGAACTATCAAAACTATTTCGAAGCGTGCCTGAAACTGGTCCGGACAGGAGGTCTGATCGCAATCGACAATACGCTTTGGTCGGGACGTGTTGCCGACCCCGCCAATCAAGAGGCGGACACCGTTGCCATCCGTGCGTTCAATGAGTCGATCCGCGACGACAGCCGTGTCTGGTCGTGCATTTTGCCGATCAGCGATGGTCTGACGCTCGCAGTAAAAAAATAGCGCGTCCAGATATCATAGAGAACCATGGAACAGACTCCCAGACGAGGATTCTTGCGGAATGTGGCCGCGTTCGGAGGCGGCGCGGCAGCGGCTGGCCAGGCCGCCAATGCCCAGTCCTCCGGGGCTCCGGACCGGCTTGATTTCCTGCCTGCGTATGCTGTCCGGCAAAACTATCGGTCGCTTAAGCAATCCAGTTACGACAAGACCGGCGGCAATCGCGATTACTGGCCGATTGCACCCGGACAGGTCGTGGAAGTGTTCAATGCGACGGGCAGCGGTGTCATTACGCACATTTGGTTCACTATCGCCGCTGTCGGAATGCACCATCTCAAGGAGATCGTTTTACGCGCCTACTGGGATGGCGAATCAAAACCGAGTGTCGAAACTCCCATTGGGGATTTCTTTGGGTTGAATCTGGCCGAGTACACGCATTACGAATCGGAATACCTGGCATGCTCGCCAGGCAAGTCGCTGAATTGTTATTTCGCAATGCCCTATCGGAAGAGCGCCAGGATGTCTGTCACCAACGAAGGGAAGGATAACGTCAACGCCTTCTACTCGAACATCGACTACATCAGCGTCAACTCCCTGCCGGGCGCGGCATTGTACTTCCATGCGCAATATCGCCAGTCGGCGCCGCCCAAACCGACCTCAATGGACTGGAAGACAAATGGGGATGCGAACAAGCTTCTGAATCCGGACGGCAAGCTGAATTACGTCTATTGCGAAACACGAGGGCGCGGCCACCTGATGGGAGTTACGCTTGGCGTTCTGCAAAATCAGGAGTTCTGGATGGGTGAAGGCGACGACATGATCTTCATCGACGATGAGTCCAAGCCCGCTATTATCGGCACCGGCAGCGAGGATTATTTCCTCGGCAGCTGGAACTTCGGTGGGCGCGATGGCGCAAAACCGTTCGCCTACATGCAGTATGGGGCACAGGCGATTACACAGCCGGAGCGCGTCGGAGGGCGCTATCTGTGTTATCGCTTCCACGGCGACAACCCGGTGACATTCGAGAAGTATTTGAAGCACACGATGGAGCACGGTCACGCCAACCATCGCGCGGATAACTTCTACTCCTGCGCTTATTGGTATCAGGACAAGCCGTACACGGACTTTCCGGCATTGCCGCCAGTGGAGGACCGGTATCCACGAGTGCACTCGACGGGCGGGCCGATGTCCGCGAAGCCGGGCGCATAAATCTAGTCTTTCCACAAAAGCTCTGCGTCACTGCGCCGCACGTAGTTGGCATCGATCGCGGCGGGATCGGGAGATTCGCCGGCCACAAGCCGCGCTGCTGCAATACGTGCGATGGCACCGGCCAGTGGAATTCCGCCGCAAGCGATCAACTCCGCGGCAGGTGGAAGCGAGCTGCGCCAGTCCTCCATCGGCTGCACGGTTTCCGTGGCGATAACGCCGCCCGCCGCATCGTAGACTCCGCCGTAAACTTCGCCCCGCCGGGCATCGATCCAAGGCGCCCGAAGAGGCTGTGAACCTAAGGTTGCGCCGGCCTCCAAGTTCGAGATGGCGAAAGCCGGCCGTCCAACCGCTTCGGCCAGTCCTTTCGCCGCGGCAAGCGAAACACGCACTCCGGTAAAGGAACCCGGACCCGCTGCCGACGCGAACGCATCGACGGAATCGAGTGTCCAGTTGTGGCGCGCCAGGATGTCCTTGAGCGCGTCGAACAGAACGTGTGAGAATCCATCGGGCGATTCGAGAACAACTTCTTCGACGATTCTGCCGTCTTCAAATAGCGCGATGCTGGCCGATGTCGAGGTGGTATCAAAAGCAATGATCCTCACGGAACGAGTTGATACACGCGGTCGAGCGCGTACGCCTTTCCGTTGGCGTTAATCGCGGACACCCGCAGATTCAAAACGCCGGGGAACTTCGTGACGAGATTGGGGGGAGGGGTAATAGTGCAGCCGGTGCTGAGGCAAAGCACTCGATAGCCCTGTCCGCTGGCAACGACTTCCGCCGTCCACACGAACATCATCTCGCGCGTGGCCCGCGTCTGGCGGCGTATTTCAAGCGAAAACCTTGCGGGTTTCGAAGTGCTGAGCTTGTCCTCGGTAGGCGAACTGATCTGGTAGGGAACCTTGGCTGGATCCTGCTCGATTTCCTGCATCAGATTCTCCCGCGATTCGAACCGATAGCTCTTCGCCATTCCTTCCTTCCGCCCGTCACGAGAAATGTGGAGTAGCCAGTCGTGCGATTTATCCGGTGGTTCTCCTACAAACTTTTCTCCGCGGAATCCCTTGGCTGCCGTTACCGCGCCCGTTGCAGGATCAATCCAATAAACTTCGTATCCATGCCGGATCGTTGTTACCTCCACCGGTCCGGCGGGTTTCTGAATGTAGACCAGATACTCGACGTCGTCGAGAGCCACGGCGCGGCCGCCATCCACTTCGAACCAGGGCTCCAATTCCCAGTAGCGCGTCCGTGTGAACAATTCGTTCCAGATTTTGATCAATTCGGGCGGGGCCCCGCTCATCGCCGGGTATTGTCCATCCATGATGAGATTCCAAAACCGGTACCGCTTTTCTGTGTCGGAGCCGGTAATGGCCGCCGCTGATACAAAGGGCCGGGCGTAGAACTGATGCTCTACCGCGGGCAGCGCGTCGTCAGCGGTGCCTATGGTGACATAATCCATCCACCCGTCCGCAAGTAAAGCCGCCGATGTCGCGCGGGCGCCAGTGGACCGGGGATGGTCATTGGGGTCGAGCTTCTTAATCAGGCTGCCGATCTCCTTCGCCAGCGGCCGTCCGTCCGCACCCGGCTCCCACTCCCGGAAAATCAACCAAGTGATGTTGAAGGCAGCAAAGCGCGAGACGACCAGAGTTATGTGCTGCTCGCGCTCCTGCCAGGTGGGTAGCGTCTTGATCAACTCCACCGGCGTATCGAACAGGATCAGATCCGCGGCAATCCCCTTCTCGTTCATCGCCCGAAGCCGTGCTTCGGTTTCGGGAGCCTGTTGTAGCGGGCCTAGCTTCACCCGAAGATGATTCACGTTTACCGCAGCCTGGCCGGCGATGATCTCATCGAATTTTGGACGAGGAATCGAAAAGCAATCCAGGCATTCGGCACCGGTCCACAGGTGCGGCTTCTTCGAATCCGTATACCTCCAGTGATGTACATTTGCCGGGCGTATGAATCCGGGGTGATCCGACGCAGTCGCTTCCACGGTTCCTGTTTTTCCGTTGAATCGGGGAATGTTGCTGGTTAACCGGAAATCGTACTGTCCCGCATCGATTGGAGAAAAGCGGACGACCCATTTTCCCGGACTCTCGGAAAATGCGGGGACGAGCGCCGTACGGAACTTAGGCGACTTCACCTCCGCGTGAATCTGCGCATCCTTCGCTTCCTCGGCAGTGAGATCGAACGTCAAATCGCACGGCGTATACAGCGGAGTGGGAGGGCAGATTTGCTGTGCAGCGATCGGGATCGCAACCCAAAGAACAGGCAGCCAGCGCATACGTCTCCATTATGGTCCGTTCATTTTACCTTCCATTGCCAACGGACCAGTGGCCGGGTTTGATATGAAATGTCCTGCTTATGAGCAGCTTTATCTTCGAACCTTCACCTGAGAGCGTCGAAGCGGCCAACCTGACCGGCTTCATGCGGAAACGAGGATTCGGAGAGCTTTCTAAATTCCTCACGTGGTCAGTCGATCACCTGGAGGATTTCTGGAGGGAGAGCGTGGCCGCCTGTAATATCGATTGGTTCACGCCCTATACGCAGATCATGGATGGATCGAAGGGGCCCGAGTGGTCGACCTGGTTTGCCGGAGGTGAATTGAATATCGCCCACAATTGCCTCGACCGGCATCAGGGCACGGCCATTGTCTGGGAGAACGAGGCCGGGGAAACCCGAACGGTCACCTTTGAGGAGCTCCGGCGCATGGCCGATGGAGTGGCGGCTCGACTACTGGCATTGGGCATGGCCCGTGGCGACCGCGTTGCTCTTGTGATGCCGATGGTGCCCGAAGTCGTAGCGATTCTCTATGGATGCTTCAAGGTCGGTCTGGTGATTGTCCCGATCTTTTCCGGCTTCGGCGAACACGCCATCTGGAAACGTCTGTCCGATTCCGGTGCCCGCGTCGTTTTTACTGCCGATCATTTGGTCCGGCGCGGAAAGCAGGTTCCGCTGAGGAGCAAGGTGGAACAAGCGCTTCGACGCGGCACGGCCGTGGAGCACATTCTCGAGTGGGGAGATACGCCGGAGGAACGTGCGCCAGCGCCGGTCGTGACGATGCGTCTTCCCGGCGAAGCCACCGCATTTATCCTCTACACTTCCGGCACCACCGGAAAGCCGAAGGGGACAGTACATACCCACGCCGGGTGTCTGGCGCAAATGTCGAAGGAGATCTACTTCGCTTTTGACCACAAGCCGGGTGACCGGTTCTTTTGGTTGGCGGACATTGGCTGGATGATGGGGCCCTGGACGATCATCGGAAATCATTGCTTCGGCGGCACCATCTTTCTCTACGACGGCGCGCCCGATTACCCCACTGCCGATAGGATGTGGCAGGTC
>CAYTVP010000167.1:0-9573 GCA_964441675.1 uncultured Solibacteraceae bacterium
CCCAGGTAAAGGAAACGGTGGACCAGGAAGAAGCGTTGAAGGGGGTTTCGTTAGGCGAGATTTCCGCGAATACACTGCGCAAGCTCAAGCGTGATGGGCTGTCGGATACGGCGATCGCCCGTGCTGCCAACACCGAGGCCGATGAAGTGCGTGCGCGGCGGAAAGAGCTCGGAATCACTGCGAAATTTAACCGCGTGGATACCTGCGCGGCCGAATTTGAAAGCTTCACGCCGTATCTTTACTCCGGATATGAATCGGAATGCGAAGCGGACCCAACCGGCAATCGCAAGGTGATGATTCTCGGCAGTGGTCCAAACCGGATCGGGCAGGGAATCGAGTTCGATTACTGCTGCTGCCATGCTGCTTATGCTCTCAATGAGTTTGGCGTGGAATCGATCATGGTGAATTGCAATCCTGAAACCGTATCGACGGATTACGATACATCGGACCGGTTGTATTTTGAGCCGCTGACTCTCGAAGAGGTCCTGAATATCTACGACACCGAGAAACCCGAAGGCGCTATTGTCCAGTTCGGTGGCCAGACGCCTTTGAATCTGGCGCTGCCGCTTAAGCAGCGTGGTGTGCCGATCATCGGCACCGCCCCCGAGAATATCGATCTCGCGGAGGATCGTAAGCTGTTCGGAAAGCTGTTGGAAGATCTTGAAATCCCCTCGCCGCCCAATGGCACCGCAACCTCAGTCGAGGAGGCCTGCGGGGTTGCGCGGAACTTAGGATTTCCGGTACTTGTGCGGCCCAGCTACGTTCTCGGCGGCCGCGCAATGGTGATTGCCTATGATGAAGCCACTGTCCGAAGCTACATGCAGGAGGCGGTACACTTCTCGCGCTCGCGACCGGTTTTGATCGACCGGTTCCTCGAAGATGCCATCGAGGTAGATGTCGACGCGTTGTCCGATACCGAGGATGTGCTGATTGCCGGAATTATGGAGCACATCGAGGAAGCCGGTGTACACTCGGGCGATTCCTCCTGTGTTCTGCCTCCGATCTCTCTGTCGGCTGAGGACCGCAAAACAATCGAAGACTATACGGTGAAGCTGGCGTGCGCGTTGAACGTTATTGGCTTGATGAATATTCAGTACGCGCTGAAGGATGGCAAAGTGTACGTCCTCGAAGTAAATCCTCGAGGGTCACGCACGGTTCCGTATGTTTCGAAAGCAACCGGCGTGCCGCTGCCGAAGGTCGCTGTGGGCTTAATGCTGGGCAAGAAGCTGAAAGATCTCACTCATCTAACCAAAGGCCAGTCATCGGGAGTGCTTCCCACGCCGAAATATTTCGTAAAGTCGCCCGTATTTCCGTTCAATAAGTTCCCCGGCGTCGATCCCGCGCTCGGGCCGGAAATGCGATCCACCGGCGAAGTGATGGGAGTCGGAGAAAGCTTCGGCGAAGCGTTCGCGAAGGCGCAGCTAAGCGCGGGCGTGCCGCTGCCCGACAAGGGAAGCGTATTCTTCAGCGTCAGTGAGCGGCACAAAGCCGACGCTGTCGTCCTGGCAAAAAAATTCGCGGAGCTTGGATTTTCTCTGGCCGCCACGCGAGGCACAGCGGCTGCCTTCAAAGCTGCGGGCCTCACCGCTCGCGTGATCTTCAAGGTGAACGAGGGCAGGCCGAACGCAGTCGATTTGATGAAAGCCGGGCAGCTTCAATTGGTGGTATACACCACCAATGGGGCCATGTCGTTTAGCGATGAGAAGGCGATTCGCCGCAGTGCGGTTACGAGCCGCGTGCCTTGCATTACGACCATGAGTGGAGCCAAGGCTGCTGCCGAAGCACTAGCCTCGCGGCGGCGCGACCCCCGGCGTGTCTGGAGCCTCCAGGAAATCCACCAGGGTGATTCCGGCGATACCGGCCCCGCCGGCGGCGAAGCTTCGGGCCAGATCGTTTACAGCCACGCCGCCAAGAGCTAACACCGGAATCGCCAACCCGGCAATAGCTTCCTCAAATCCGGTCCATCCCAACAAGGGGCGATCGTCGGTCTTCGAGATGGGGCTGTTCACCGGCGACAGGTACGCGTAATCGGCCCCTTCCCTTTGGGCGAGCAAAAGCGCGCGCCTTGAGTGGCAGGAGACGCCGATCAGAAAACCTTCCGGCGTCAGCTTCCGCAAATCGCTCGGCGAAAGAGAATTTTGCGGCAAGTGCACGCCCATCGCACCGGCTGCGAGGGCGATATCCAGCCGCGAGTTGACGATAACCTGATGCCCGTGTTCCACATACCAGGACGCCAAAGCGGCAAGATTGCGCCCGTCCAATGTCTTGTTCCGCACATGAACGAAATCCGCACGGATATTCCGCCGCCGGTCGACAATCGCATGGATCACAGAGGCTGATAGTACGAATCGCCGGCGCAGGCGCGGCAAAGCATCTCGCCGTCCCGGGTGACTTCGCGGCGAAAGTTGATGTGCTCGCCGCAGTGTGCACATTCTACACGGCCGAATCGCTTGCCAGGCAGGTCTTCTTCCGGCAAATCCACTCGCACCCACGTATGCTCGAACAAAACGTCGTCCGGAGCATCGCGGTACGCGTCGGCCTGCCCGGCTTTATCGGGGGCAAGATTTCGCGAGGATTCTTTGGCCAGCACGCGAACTGCGCGGCCTGTTTCGAGATCGCAGAACGTAGCAGCCATCTTGCCGAAGTCGCGAAATTTCAGTGCCCGCTTACCCAGCTTGCAGCCGGTCACGAGAGAAATTGCATCCGAGGCGCACCGGTCGATCTCGACAAACGTCACCAGACGCTTCCGGTCGGCGCCGAGCGGGTCCTGAATATTCAACAGGCGCAGACCATAGAGCCCGAGGCGAAGTCCGAGAACATGACCGGCGCACCGGCAGGCGCCCCGTTCGATTCCCAACTGCTCGTATTCGGCGAACGTTTTCATCCAGGTAAGACGTGGATGGCCGAAGGAGGCACTTCCACCACCCACTCTCCATTGTGGCTCCGTTCGGACGATTCCGCATGGAGACCGCCTTCGAACTCAAGCGATACTCCTGTGGGCCGAGGCGTGGCGCGTTCGAGGCGCAGAGCCAATTGGTGGGGGCCGGGTGCTTCCGGCCGTGGCTTTACGAGAATGCTGGAGCGGCGGATGCACACCCAGATGCGGTCGCCGTTCAATCGGCCCGGAAGATATCGCCCGGTAAGATGCGTATCGCCGATTTGCAGCAAGCTGGTGTTCCGTTGCGGGTCAAGCTGTACCACCATCGCTTCGAGAACGTTATGCAGCCCAAGCAGCCGTGCAACTTCAATTGACGAGGGCCGGTCCGAAATCTCATGCGGCGTTCCGCTTTGGACAATACGGCCATCGCGCATGATCAACATCTGATCGCCCAGCTCGAAGCTCTCTTCGACGTCATGAGTGACCAGCAACACCGGAATATCGAAGGCCGAGCGTACCTGGCGGATTGCCGCGTACAACTCGGCGCGCAGCAGGGCATCCAGGCCGCGCGCCGGTTCGTCGAGCAGCAGAATTCTCGGAGATGCAATCAGCGCGCGAGCGATCGAACAGCGCTGCTGCTGGCCGCCGGAACACTGAGCCGGACGCCGGCCGGCCGCTTCCTGAAGCTGGAAGTGCTCGATCATGCCGCTGATTCGGCGATGGCGCTCGAGCCGCGGGAGTTTCTCGGCGGCGAATTCGAGATTCTCCTCGAGAGTCATATGCGGAAACAGCGCATAATTCTGGAACACATAACCGCACTCACGTTTTTGCGGTGTCACCCAGACGCGCGCCGCGCCATCGTAGAGAAGAACATCGTTCACCAGAATTCGTCCTTCATCGGGACGAACAAATCCGGCGATCGAATCGAGCGTGAGCGTTTTTCCCGCGCCGCTTGCTCCGAACAGCACTGTTACACCCGGGCCGGCATTGAAGTTCACATCGAGAGTGAAATTCTCAAACGTCTTGCGGATGCGCGCCTGGATCATGCGGGCTGCCGGCGATTGACGCGATTCACCAGCGTCAGAATAGCAATGGCAATCAGAGAGACAACAATGGTGAGGGTTCGCGCCAGAGCTCCGTTTCCTGCTTCGACCGCATCGTAGATTGCAACCGATAAGGTTTGTGTACGGTTCGGGATATTACCCGCCAGCATGATCGTGACGCCGAAGTCCCCGAGAGATCGCGCGAAACAAAGCGCTGACGCCGCAAGAATCGAGCGCCCAGCCAGCGGCAGCGACACCCGTCGAAACACGCGCCATTCTCCCGCGCCCAGGCTTCGGGCGGCTTTTTCGTAGCTGCGGTCGACGCTTTCCAGGGCAGCACGCGCCCATTTCACCAGGAGCGGTAGCGAATGCAGGATCGCGGCGATAACGGCGGCCTGCCACGTGAATACCAGAGGCTGCCTGAAGATCCATTCATAAATCTGCCCGAGTACAGACTCACGTCCGAGTAGCACGAGCAAGTAATAGCCCAAAACCGTTGGCGGCAGCACCAGCGGCAGCGTTAAGGTGGCGTCGAGTATTTCTTTTCCCCGAAATTCGCGGTTCGCCAGCAGATACGCCATCCAAAGGCCGGCAATGAGCGAAATCACAGTCGAGATGGCTGCCACGCGCAGACTTAACCAAAGTGGGAACCAATCGATGCCCATGAGGAATCCGTTCATTATAGAAGCTTCAGATAACGATACGATAAGTGGCATGATCGGCCGCCGCGCGATTCTGGGTGCTCTTCCCGCTGCTCTCTTGTCCGCGCAATCCCAATACACGGACGGAGAGGCGCATGGCGATCCGCCCTATTTGCTCGAAAGTGGCTGGAACGCTCTTTTAAATGGTAAAGATCTTTCCGGTTGGGCCAGCCAGGACGGCAAGCCGCAGCAATGGCATACCGGAACTGCGGTTCGCTTCAACCGCACCGGCAATCCCCAACACCTAATGATGAAGCCTGAGCCGGGTGGCACGATCCTGAACACCAACCGCGGCTATGTGAATAACATCCATACAACCGGGAAATTCGGTGACATGGAACTCTACCTGGAGTTTATGGTCCCGAAGGGCTCGAACTCCGGTGTCTATCTGCATGGTCTATATGAGGTGCAGGTGTTCGATAGCTACGGATCCTGGGAGCCGCTCAGCGCGGTGGACGGAGGCGCAATCTACCATCGCTGGATTGATAACCAGGGCGTTGGTGGATCGGCGCCGAGGGTGAATGCCTGCCGCCGGCCTGGAGAATGGCAGAGCTACTACATCTGGTTCCGTGGGCCGCGCTTCGATTCATCCGGAAAGAAGACCGACAATGCGCGTTTTCTCAAGGTGCTGTACAACGGTGTCTCCGTGCAGGAAGATGTCGCTGTCGATGGCGGCACTCGCGCTCATATGAACGTTCCCGAAGCCGCCGAGAATCCTCTGATGCTACAGGGCGATCACGGTCCCGTAGCATATCGGAATATCTATTGGCGGCCACTTCGAAAACTGATCCATGCTTGAGATTTCCCGCAGAGCGGCGGTGGGCGCGCTCGGCGGGATGGCAACTGCCGCAGACCCCGACACCCGGCCAAACACACTTGTGATTGTGGCGGATGATCTTCGTTGGGATGCTCTCGGCTGCACCGGGCACCCGTTCGTTCAAACTCCGAATATCGACCGGATTGCCCGGGAAGGCGCGCGATTCGACAACGCCTTTACTACCACTCCGCTCTCGTTGCTGTCACGTACCACGCTGCTGACCGGCCTTTATGCGCACCAACATGAAGTGGGCGGCAATGATGAGCCCGGTTCCCGATCGACGTCTCCGGTGGCATTTCCGCTGCTGCAGCAGAAGGCGGGGTATGCGACAGCTTTCGTCGGCCAATGGCACAGGGGAACGGAAGATTCACCCCGCCCCGGTTTTGATCGCTGGATTAGCTTTAAGGGCCAGGGACAATATCTGAATCCGACGTTCAATATTGATGCGAAGGCGGTTTCCCAGACCGGGTACATTACCGACCTGTTGAATACCGCGGTAGTCGATTTCATTCGCCGCAAGCGCAGCAAACCGTTTTCACTGATTCTCAGTCATAAAGCGATACACGATCCGTTCCAACCGGCGGAGCGTCATCGCCATCTCTACGACGGAATGAAGCCACGGTATCCCGCCAGCATCCACGACTCACTCGAGAAAAAGCCTGTCCTGCGCCGCACTCCTCCGTCAAGCCGTGCCGCGGCGCCGGTGGGTGACGCCGTCGTGCGCCAGCAAATGCAATGCCTGGCGGCTGTCGACGAAGGAGTCGGCAAGATTCTGGCCGCGCTTGAGGAAACCGGCCAGCTGGACAACACATTCCTGATCTTCACCTCCACTAATGGATATTTCTGGGGTGAGCACGGGCTTTGGGACAAACGCGCTGCTTACGACGAGGCGATCCGCGTACCACTCCTGATCCGTTATCCGCGTTTGATTCGCGCGGGTGTCCGCCTTCGCAACTACGTTCTGAACTGCGATCTGGCGCCCACAATCACCGAAGTTTCGCGGACGCTGCCGGTCCCGGCAATGAAGGGCCGCTCTGTTGTGCCTCTGCTCCAGGGACGGGCTCGTAGCTGGCGGTCGAGCTTCCTGAGTGAATACTATGAAGAAAGGCGCTCGCCGAGGATTCCCTCCTGGCAGGCAGTCCGGACAGACCGTTGGAAGTATATTCGATACACGAAGCTGGAAGGTATGGACGAGTTCTACGATCTGGCCGGCGATCCGCTAGAAATGAAAAATTTGATCAGTGACGCCTCTGTCAGCGGCGCGTTAAACGACAGTAAGGAAGAGTTGGCCCGGCTTTGGAGGCTGACATTTTGAGCGGCTGGGTAGATGTCACAATTCCCGTGCGCCACGGAATGGTTTCCTGGCCGGGTGACCCAGCGCCGGTAGTGGAGCGTGTGGCCGATATGGATTCCGGAGCCGATTGCAACGTTTCCCGGATTGCCATGAGCGTGCATACCGGCACGCACATGGACGCCATGCTTCACTTTCTCAAGGGCGGGCGCGGCATGGAAACCATGCCCCTAGATGCAGTGATCGGACCAGCGCGCGTGATCGAGATACGCGACCCGGCGCTCATCCGGCGCGAGGAAATCGAGCCATATCGTTTCCAACGCGGCGAGCGAGTCCTCTTCAAGACGGCCAATTCCAGGGAACGCTGGAAAACGCCCGAGTTTCATAAGGATTTTATTGCAGTCGATCCCGGTGCTGCGACCTTTCTGGTCGAGCGCGGGGTACAGACGGTGGGCGTCGATTATCTTTCTGTTGCGCCCTTCGCTGACGGGAAGACGACACACGGCATTTTGCTAAATGCGGGCGTTTGGGTGATTGAAGGGCTCTATCTGGCGGACATAGAGCCCGGTAACTACGAGTTAATCTGCCTGCCGCTCAAAATCGAGGGTAGTGATGGGGCGCCCGCACGCGCGGTCCTGCGTCGCGTCTAGGCCCTTGAACGCCTACTCGACGTCGCCGTCGTAGTGCGGCTTGAAGTTGCCGGCGAGATACGGCTCCTTCTTTTTATACCCTTCGATCCGCGATCCGATGGGTCCCTTCCGGGTGCGGTCCAGAATGCTCGAGATCTGTTCGGGGCTGAATTTTTGCCAGGCTTTGACGATGCCGATGTTCTGCTCGAGCTCCTGAATCGTCTGTGGCCCGGAAACGATCGTGTCGGGCTCCTGGCTTAAAGTGAAGCGCAGGCATTCCTCAATGGGGGCGATGTTGTTCTTAGTGATCGCGCCGATTGCATTCGATTTCATTGCAATCGTGCCCAGCCCTTTTTGCTTCACGCGGGGAAGGACGTTGTACGTGAAGCTGAGGTAGTGAGGATCGATCAGGTTCACAGGATGCTGCACGGTTTCCCATCCGTCAAAGCCTTCGAGCAGGCGCAAGTGTACGGAAGGGTCGGCATGGCCCGTGAATCCAATGTGGCGGACCTTGCCTTCCTTCTTCGCTTTTACAAATGCTTCGAGCGATCCGCCGGGGCCGAAGATTTTGTCCACTTCGTCATGGCGCACCACTTCATGGCATTGCCACAGATCGAGATAATCCGTTTTCATCCGCTTCAGCGTATTTTCCAACTGCTCCATGGCGCTTTTGGCATCTCGCTTCTCGGCCTTCGACATCACGAGAACTTTCTGCCGCAGTCCACCGCTGAGAGCCTTGCCGTAGGCTTCATCGCTTGCGCCACCGTGATACTTGGCGGCACTGTCGAGGAAGTTGACTCCGAGATCGATGGCGCGGTGAATCATCTTGATCGCGTTCTCTTCGCCGTTCACGCGCATATGGTGGCCGCCGAGCGTGAACCGCGATACTTCCATGCCGGTTTTGCCGAGCTTAGCCATGGGCATCGCCGCATCGGCCATTGCTTTGAGCGTAATTCCACTGGCTGCGCCAGCTTGAAGAAAGATACGTCGGTCCATGCTGCGATTATACGCGCGAGTCAGCTGCGAGGAAGCCAGCGGCGGTACCAGGGTGTTTCCTCGGGCGCTTCCGGGCGCGGGCCGGACGGGCCTTCGCTGGCTTCCGTCGATCCGTCGTCCTCGTCCGAAGGATCATAGGGAAGGGTCTCGAGCAGGTTGACCCGATAGCCGAGGAAGGCGAACCGGCGCCGGATCAACTGGCCGTCTTCGTTCTCTGTGATAATCCAGAACTCCGACAGATATTCCTTGTTGGCGCCGGGGCCGACCTCCACCGGAAAGTGGCCGCGCACTTTCTTTTCGCGATAAGCCTGTTCATACCGCTGCCGCTTCACCGAGTACATGAAGATGCGGAATCCGTCGAATGGAAAGTCGGCGCCTCTCTGGCTTTGCGTTACCCACAGCCAGTGATTTCTGCGGATCTCGCCGTCCTGTACGGAGCCCAGCGGCCAATAGCCCATGATGCGGTGACCTTCCGAATATTGGGCCACCTCCTCCGGAATTGCCATGATCAGCATCGAGCTGAGGGCCCAGCCGACGGTGCCATCCGTTTTTCGAACCAGCGTCCAATCATCGCGGCGCACCGGCGGCGGTGGCGGCTCTTCCTCTTTGGGAATCGTCGATTTCGAGATGTCCAGCCATTTGTCCGGAAGCGAAGGAGCCGCCGGAGCAGGCGGCGGAGCGACCCGATCGGTCTGCGCGGCCCGTTTCCGGCGGGCGCGTTTTACCGGAGCAGGCGGCGGTTTAATCAGTTGCGGCGTTTGATACGGCGATCGCGGCGCTGCCAGGTATGCCAGTACATCGACCCGCTCTTTCTCCGCGATCTGTGTAAATCCCGGCGATTGCCGGTTCGGTTCGTTGTGCAGATTCAGCTGCTCATAAACGGTGGCCTGGCCGACTTTCGGCGTATCCTCGTGTTCGATCGCCAGCTTCCGGATAGCTTCCATTTGCTCGGCTGACATCAACTGCCGCGCGTGCAGCCACCCGACCCGGCCGCCCGACGCGCGGACCCGTAAAAAGCTTCGCCGCCGCTCGAGGATCTCAACCTTCTCTCCATGTTTGACCTGCGCGGTTTCTGCGGAGCGTGGAGAGATTTCCTTGCGCAGGGACAACACCATGGGGCCGGCATAGCCTTCGCCCAGGACTCCCGTGTTGTTGGCGCCGTCGCTTCCGCAGCCAATCAGAACCAGCACACCGACAAACCACCAATTACGGGACACG